>NZ_JBFAPG010000020.1:0-28556 GCF_040675595.1 Micromonospora sp. NPDC049580 | reverse complement strand
CTCTTCCGAGCGGGGGGGGCCCCCCCCCCCCCGGGGCCCCCACCCCCACGGCTGCACCTGCGTACCTACCATCACGAGCATGGATGGACGAACGTGGCTCCTGGCCGGGGCGGCGGCAGCGCTACTGCTGGCCGTCCTGCCGTTTTTCGCACTGCGGCGCCGTCGCCGTAACCAGGCCGACGGGCCCGAGGAGGCGATGCGCCGAGCCCGCCAGGCGATCCGGACCAGCCGACACGAGCAGCGCCGCCAGCGCCGTGGCAGTCTGCGCGGCAAGGGGTACGGCGGGGACGACAACCGGGCCTACGACAGCGGCGTCGCCAGCGACTCCGGCGGCATGCCCTGAGGCCCGCTTCCATTGTCGATCTGACGGCCGGCGCCAATCGGGACAGCAGTGCGGCCCGCACCCGGCAGGTGTGGGCCGCTTCAGCGTGCGTCAGGGTCGGCGAGCAGCCGGCACCCAGCCTCAGCCGCATGAGACGACCGCCGATGTAGGCAAGCATCAAAGTTGTCGTACACCTGTTCTATTCTCGGTCCATGGTGGAGGAGTTGACGCAGGCTGAGGCGGCGGTCGCGGCGTGCGTCGAAGCGCCGGCCTGGGCACTCACCGAGCCCGACCTCGTCGCGGCACTCGACACCGCGCACCGGCTTGAGCAGCGCCTGGCGGCCGTGCAGCTGGCCCTCGTGCGTGAGCTGGACGGCCGCGGCACGGCCCAGGCGCAGGGCGCGTCCTCGACGGCCGTCTGGTTGCGTGAGCGGCTACGACTCACGGTCTCCGCCGCCCGCCGCCTGGTCGACCTCGCCAGCGCGCTGGACACCGGAGCGCCGGGGGTGCGCGCCGCTCTGGCCGGCGGCGACATCACAGTGGAGCAGGCCCGCGTCATCGGCGACACGGTCAGCACGGTGCACATGGCCGCCGGCGCCGAGGCCGCCGACAAGGCGGTCGGCGTGCTGGTCGGGTGGGCCGGGCAGTTCGAGCCGACTCTCCTGCGCAAGCTGGGCACCCGGATCCTCGACCATGTCGCACCGGAGGTCGCCGAAGCCGCTGCCCGGGCCGCGTTGGAGGCCGAGGCCCGCCGCTCCGACCGGGACCGCCACGTCACCCTGTCCGAGCTGTCGGACGGCCGCCTGCGGCTGAGCGGCACCCTGGACGCCGAGGCCGGCGGCCTGCTCCGCGCCGCGATCGACCCGCTGACCGCGCCGTCCGGCCCGGACGACGCGCGCAGTCCCGGGCAACGCCGCCACGACGCCCTCGCCGACCTCTGCCGCCTCACCCTGCGCACCGGCGAGCTACCCGAGCACGGCGGCGAGCCCGCGCAGATCGTCGTCACCACCAGCTTCGACACGCTGGCCCGGCAGCTCGACGCCGGCACCCTCGACACCGGCCCCCGCCTCACCCCGGAGACGGTCCGCCGCCTCGCCTGCGACGCCGCCATCCTCCCCGCCGTCCTCGGCAGCGCCGGCCAACCACTCGACGTCGGCCGGCAACGCCGCCTCATCACCGGCCCGCTGCGACGCGCCCTCGTCCTGCGCGACCGCGGCTGCGCCTTCCCCGGCTGCGACCGCCCACCCCGCTGGTGCGACGCCCACCACATCCGACACTGGGCCAACGGCGGCAACACCAGCCTGCCCAACGCAGTGCTCCTCTGCGGCCACCACCACCGACACATCCACCACAGCGACTGGACCGTCCAGTTGAGCGGCGACGGCCACCCCGAATTCGTCCCGCCGGCCTGGCTCGACCCGGACCAACTCCCCCGCCGCAACCACTACCACCGGCGGACGTGACCGCGGCCCAGCCCACCAGCTGTGACGAGCGGGGCCCTCGGGTCCACGCCATCGTGGCGGGGCGGTGTGACCGGCCTCGCGTCTTTCGGGACCGCCAACTCCGCCCGGCCTGCCTAGCGTCGCCACCATGACGGTCAACGGCGACACGTTCGGACGGGCCATCGACAACAACCGCGCCACCGACAACAACCGCGCCACCGACAACAACCGGGCCACACACGGCACCCAGGCCACCGACGGCGACCCGGCCACCTTCAGCGACCGGGTCATCGACCTCGCCTCAGCCATGGTCATCTCACGCTGATGCGGGGTGTGTCGCCGCTGCCGCCGGCCGGGCGGCTGCGCACCCTCTCCCTCGCCACGTTGGCGAACACCGTCGGTTCGGGACTGTGGCTGACCGGCGCGGCCATCTATCTCACCCGGGACGTGGGGCTGTCCGCCGCCCAGGTGGGCGTCGGGCTCAGCGTCGCCGGGCTGGTCGGGTTGACCGCCAGCGTGCCGCTCGGCAGTCTGGCCGACCGGCGCGACCCGCGTACGCTGCGGGCCGTCCTCCAGGTGCTCCAGGCGGTGGTCGCGGCAACGTACCTGCTGGTCGGCTCGTTTCCGGTGTTCCTGGTCGTGGCGGTGCTCGACCTGCTGCTGACCTCGGGCAACCTCGCGGTCCGCGCCGCGCTGGTCGCCGCCGTCGCCGGCCCGCAGGGTCGGGTGCACGCCTTCGCCACGCTACGGGCGGTGGCGAACCTGGGCATCGCGGTCGGGGCGGGTCTGGCCGGGTTCGCGCTGGCCGCCGACACGCACCTGGCGTACCAGATCCTGGTGGCTGGCAACGCGGCCACCTATCTCGTGTCGGCGGCGCTGCTGTTGCGGCTGCCGGCCTGTCCCCCAACCGCGCAGCCCACAACCGCGCCGGCCCCAACCGCACAGCCCACGACCGCGCAGCGCCCGACCGTGCCAGCCCCGGCTGCGCAGCCCACGACCGTGCCGGCCCCGACGGTCACTGCCCGCCGTGGACGGCCGCTGCGTGACGGCCGTTTCCTCGCGGTCAGTGGCGCGTCGGCGGTGCTCGCCCTGCATCAGACGGTCCTCACGCTGGTGGTGCCGCTCTGGGCGGTGACCGTGGTCGGAGCGCCCCCGCCGGTCGTGTCGGCGGTGCTGCTGACCAACACGGTGCTCACCGTCCTGCTGGCGGTACCTCTGAGCCGGGGCGCGGACACCGCCGCTGCGGCGGCGCGGACGATGCGCCGGGCCGGCCTGGTGCTGGCCGCCGCGATGCTGCTGTACGCGGCCACCGCCCGCCTGCCCACCGCCGCGGCCGTCGCACTGCTGCTGGTCGCCACCGTCGTCTACACCGCCGGTGACCTGTGGCACGCGGCTGGTGGAGCGGGACTCGCCTACGACCTCGCCCCGCCCGACGCGGTCGGCGCCTACCAGGGAGCGGACGGCATGCTGGCCGGTCTGGCCCGCGCCGCCGGCCCGGCCCTGTTGACGCTCGTGGTGCTCGACGGCGGGACGCCCGGTTGGCTGGCCGTCGGCGCGCTCTTCGCCGTGGTGGGCCTGGCCAGCCCCGCGCTCACCCGGTGGGCCCTGGCCGGCCGCCCCGCGACGCCGCTCCGAACCGACCGCTGAGCGGTGGCCGAGCGCCAGGCCGGCCAGCGCCGTCCGGGACCGGTCAGCCGATCTCCTCGTCGACGAAGCACCAGCGCCAGGCCTCGCCGGGCTGCGCCGAGCGGATCACCGGGTGGCCGGTGGACGCGAAGTGCTTGCTCGCGTGCTGGTTCGGCGACGAGTCGCAGCAGCCGACCTGGCCGCAGCTCAGGCACGTACGCAGGTGCACCCAGTAGGTGTCGCCGATGGCGACGCAGTCGGCGCACTCGTCGGGGGTGCGCGGCTCGGCGGTGCCGGCCTCGGCCAGGTGCTGACAGCTCACTGCTCGACCTCCTGCCGCAGCAACGACTCTTCCAGGTCCAGGTCACGATAGGCCCGCACCAGCACCTCCTCAGGAATTCGACCGGCGTCCCGGGCGGCGCGGAACACGTCCCGCTCGGCGTCGATCATCTCTTGTCGCAGCCGACCGTACGCCTGCGACGGGGTCTCCCGCTCGTCGCCGCCGAGCCGTTCCCAGGCCATGTTGGTGCGGTCCTCCTGCACCCGGCGCAGCCGATCCACCACGGACCCCGGTGCGCTCTCGGCCAACTCCTCCAACCGGTCCCGTGCGGCCCTGCTGGCCTGCTGCTGCACCCCGGCGGCCGACAACGCGTCCTGCACCGGGTCGTCCTGGGGCAGCTTCAACCGCCGGGCGACCAGCGGCAGCGTGGCGCCCTGACCGACCAGGGTGACCACGATCACCGCGAAGGCCAACCAGATGAACAGGGCCCGGGGGTACGGCTCGTCGTCGGCCAGGGTCAGCGGGAGGGCCAGGGCGGCGGCGAGCGTCACCACGCCCCGCATTCCGGCCCACCCGATGATGATCGGGAACTTCGGTGACGGGGCCGGATCCCGACGGCGGATCCGGGGAACCAACCGGGCCAGGTAGGTGGCCGGGAAGAGCCACACGAACCGGGTCAGGAAGACGGTGGCGAGCACCGCGAAGGTGATCAGGATGAGCGAGCCGGTCGGCTCGTCGAGCTCGCGCAGCACCTCCCGCAGTTGCAGCCCGACCAGCAGGAAGACCAGTCCCTCCAGCAGGAACCGGACCAGCCGCCAGAACGCGCCGACCTGCAACCGGGACGCCGCCGACAGCAGTTGCGGCAGCTTGTGCCCGAGCACCAGACCGGTGACGACCACCGCGACCACACCGGAGGCGTGCAGGTGCTCGGCGGTGAACACCACCGCGAACGGGATGATCAACGACAGCGCGTTGTCCAGCAGCGGGTCGCTGATCCGCCGGTGCAGGAAGCCGAACACCAGCGCCCCGAGCGCCCCGATCAGGATGCCGCCGCCGGTGGACCGCAGCACCTCGAGGGCGATCTTGTCGGTGCCGACGGCCGTGCCGATGGAGGCCATGGTCGCGACCCGCAGCAGTACCAGCGCGGTGGCGTCGTTGACCAGGCTCTCCCCCTCCAGGATCGTGACCACCCGGCGGGGCAGCCCGACGCGGCGGGCGACGGCCGTGGCGGCCACGGCGTCCGGCGGGGCGACCACCGCGCCGAGGGCAAGGCAGATCGCGAACGGGACCTGCGGCAGCAGCAGGTGCAGCACGACGCCCACCGCGAACGCGGTGAACAGCACCAGGCCCACGGCGAGCAGCAGGATCGGCCGGATGTTGTTCTTGAAGGCCGGCACCGACGTCTCCAACGCCGCGACGTACAGCAGCGGCGGCAGGATGCCGATCAGCACCAGCTCCGGTTCGAGCCGGATCTGCGGGAAGCCCGGCACGAACGAGAGCCCCAGGCCGAGTACGACCAGCACGATCGGCGCGAGCAGGCCGAGCCGGCGGGCCAGCGCCGCGCCCAGGGTGGCGATCGCCAGGAAGACGACGACCGGAAACAGGCTTTCCATGGGGTACGAGCGTAGGGGTCGGGCGGCCGACGCCCGATCAGCCGCCCGGGCGCAGCTTCGGCAGCACCTCGGCGCCGAACGCGTCGATGAACCCGCGCTGCTCCTGCCCGACGTGGTGCAGGGCGATCTGGTCGAAGCCGAGCGCCACGTACTCCTCCAGCCAGCCGACGTGCCGGCCCAGATCGGCCGAGATGTTCACCACCTGGGCGATCCGCTCGGGTGGCACGTCGGCCGAGACGACGTCGAAGTGCTCGACGGTCTCCAGGTCCCAGCAGACCGGAGGGGCGAAGACGTTGCTGCGCCACTGGTCGTACGCGAGCGCCTCGGCCTGCGCCTGCTCCGGCGCCCAGGAGACGTGCACCTGGAGGTGCAGTGGGCCGCGGCCACCGGCGTCCCGGTACGCGTCGATCATCTCGCGCAGGTGCTCCACCGGCGCGTTCACGGTGATCAGCCCGTCGGCCCACTCGGCGCACCAGCGGGCCGTGGCCACGCTGACGGCCGCGCCGACCAGCGCGGGCGGCTCTTCGGGGCGGGTCCACAGCCGGGCCCGGTCCACCCGGACCAGACCGTCGTGGCTGACCTCCTCGCCGGCCAGCAGCGCCCGGATCACGTCTACGCACTCGCGCAGCCGGGCGGCGCGGACGTCCTTGCGCGGCCACGGGTCGCCGGTGATGTGCTCGTTGCTGGCCTCGCCGGTGCCCAGCGCGGCCCAGAACCGACCCGGGTACATCGCGCCGAGGGTGCCGATCGCCTGCGCGATGATCGCCGGGTGGTACCGCTGGCCGGGGGCGTTGACGACGCCGAACGGCATGCCGGTGGCCTGCAGCGCGGCGCCCAGCCAGGACCAGGCGAAGCCGGACTCGCCCTGCCGGGCGCTCCACGGGGAGAAGTGGTCGGAGCACATGGCGGCGTCGAAGCCGGCCCGCTCGGCGTGCATCACCGCCTCCAGCAGGGCGCGCGGAGGGATCTGCTCGTGGGAGGCGTGGAATCCGAACGACGTCATGGGCGCACTTCCTACCCATGACGGCGTCCGGTGATGCGTGCCGCGCGGGAAGCTACTCGGCGTGCGCGCCGGCGCCGGCGGAAGCCGCGCCCTCGCCCACCCAGACCGTCTTGATGTTGCAGAACTCCCGCATGCCCAGCTCGGACAGCTCCCGGCCGTAGCCGGAGTTCTTCACGCCGCCGAACGGCAGCTCCGGGTAGGAGGTGGTCATCCCGTTGATGAAGACGTTGCCGGCGTCCAGGTCGGTGGCGAAGCGCTCCTGCTCGGCGGCGTCCCGGGTCCAGGCGTTCGACCCGAGGCCGAAGCTGGTCCCGTTGGCCACCTCGATCGCCCCCTCGTACGAGGACACCCGGTACAGGCCGGCGACCGGCCCGAAGACCTCCTCGGACCACATCCGCATCTGCGGCGTGAGGTCGGTGACCACGGTCGGCGGGTAGTACCACCCGTCGCCGGCGGGCAGCTCGCCGCCGCAGAGCACCGTCGCGCCCTTGTCCACCGCGTCGCGCACCTGAGCGTGCACCTCGTCGCGACCGCGTTCGCTGGCCAGCGGACCCACGTCGGTGCCCGGGTCCATGGGGTCGCCGACGCGCAGCGCGGCCATGTTCGCAACGAACTTCTCGGCGAAGGCGTCGAAGACGTCGGTGTGCACGATGAACCGCTTGGCGGCGATGCAGGACTGGCCGTTGTTCTGGCAGCGGGCCGTGGTGGCCACCTCGGCGGCGGCGTCCAGGTCGGCCGAGGGCATCACCACGAACGGGTCGCTGCCGCCCAGCTCCAGCACGGTCTTCTTGACCTCCCGGCCGGCGATCTGGGCGATGGAGCGCCCGGCCGCCTCACTGCCGGTGAGGGTGGCGGCGCGGACCCGGGGGTCGGCGAGGATCCGCTCGACAGCGTCCGAGCCCACCAGCACTGTGGTGAACGCCCCCTCGGGGAAGCCGGCGCGACGGAACACGTCCTCCAGCAGCAGCGCCGTCTGCGGCACGTTCGAGGCGTGCTTGAGCAGGCCGGTGTTGCCGGCCATCAGCGCCGGGGCGGCGAAGCGCATCACCTGCCAGAGCGGGAAGTTCCACGGCATCACCGCGAGCACCACACCGATCGGCTGGTAGCGGATGAACGCCCGGGTCGCCTTCACGGCGGCGGCGTCGGCCGGCTGGTCGGCGAGGAACGCGGGCGCCTTGTCGGCGTAGAAGCGGGCGGCCGTGGCGCACTTGGTCACCTCGGCCTGGGCCGCGACGTACGTCTTGCCCATCTCCGTGGTCATGATCCGGGCGATCTCGTCGCGCTCGGCGTCCAGCAGGTCGGCGGCGGCGTTCATCCACCGGGCGCGCTGGTCGACGGTGGTGCCGCGCAGCTGCCGGTACGCGAGGTTGGTGCGCTCGATGGCGGCGTCGAGCTGTTCGGTGGACATCGCCTCGTAGGTTTTGAGCACCTGGCCGGTGGCGGGGTTGGTGGTGGCGATGTGGGGCATCTCGTCCTCCTGTCACTCGAACAGCGAGTGTCGTACGCCCGGCTCCTCACGGCGGCGAGCGGCGCGGCGGCGCTGGATCACGACCAGGTCGACCACGGCGACGACTGCGAAGATCGCGCAGAGCACGCCGAGCCAGGCGAGCCCCGCCCAGAACGCCAGCACCGCGAACAGCACCATGATCACCAACCCGAAGCCGGCGAGGGTGAGCCGGAGGTTCAGCGCGCTGTACGCGTGGCCGACCGTGCCACGGGCACGCCGGGGCTGCGATCTCGTCATACCTCCTGAGCTACCCCCGATCGGCGCTGTTAACCGGTAGCAATCGCGCGCACTGGTGGCGCTTATAGCACTCATGCGGCTCTTTCGACGGCGCTCGGCCACATACCCGACAGCAACTTCCCGCCCGACCACGTCCAGCGCATAGAGTTACCGCGCTGTCGCTCTGTGCTGCGAGACGGGGGATGTCATGCCTCGACGCTGGGTTGCCGCCCTGGCCTGTCTCGCCGCGCTGGTCGCGCTGGCCTGCGAGGGCGGCACGTCGGCCTCCCCCCGTCCCACGAAGAGCCCGCCGTCGTCCGGCGGGCCCGGCGGCATCGCCGCGCTCGGCGACTCGATCAGCACCGGCTTCGCCTCCTGCCTGGTGCTCACCTCCTGCGAGCGCAACTCCTGGTCGACCGGGGACGGCCTGCGGGTGCAGAGCCATTATCGGCGGCTGCTCGACCAGAATCCCGCGATCCGCGGCAAGGCGTACAACCACGCCCGGCCCGGCGCCCGCGCCGACGCCCTCGAGGGCCAGGCCCAGGCGGCCGTACGCGACCGCGCCGACTACGTCACCGTGCTGATCGGCGCCAACGACATCTGCCGGGGCGGCGTGGACGCGATGACCCCGGTGACCCAGTTCCGGGCCGACGTCGACCGGGGCCTGCGGGTGCTACGGACCGGCCGGCCGAAGGCCCGGGTGCTGGTGGTGAGCATCCCCGACCTCTACCGCCTCTGGGAGGTGGGGCACGGCGACGCGCGGGCGGCACGAGCGTGGCGGCGGGGCATCTGCCCGGCGCTACTGGCCAACGCGACGTCGACGGCACCCGCCGACAAGGCCCGCCGGGCCGCCGTCCGGGCCCGGATCGACGCGTACAACGCGCAGTTGGTGGCGGCCTGCCGGGCGTACGGGTCGCGCTGCCGGCACGACGGGGGCGCGGCGCACAAGGTCCGCTTCACCCTGGACCTGCTCAACCCGCTGGACTGGTTCCACCCCAACGCCACCGGTCAGGGCCGGCTGGCCGAGGTGACCTGGCGCTCGTCCGGCCTGGCCGACTGAACCACCCCGCCCAGGCGGTTCAGGAGCGGCGAGGCTCCGGGACGGCGGTGCCGCGCCGACGATAGAGCGCCCGTGAGCGCTCGGCCAGGTCCTTGGTGGCGGACGAGTTGGCCCAGGTGCCGAGCACTATCGCCGCACCCGGAACGATCTTGGCGACGAGTCGCTTGGCGGCCCGGACGCCGGCCATCTGCGCCAGCCGGACGCCGAGCTGCAACATGACCCGCCCGAGCGGGCGCTGGCCGCCCAGGCCGAAGCGCGCGGCGGCGCGTTCCCGGCCGGCGGCCACCCCGAGCGCCAGGCGGGCGCTCTCGGCGACCTTGTGCACCCGCTGGAGCACGAGCAGGTCGGTGGCCCGGTCGCTGTGCAGCGGGTCGACGTCGTACGCGGCGGCGATGTGCAGGACCATGCGCGCCTGGGTCCAGGCCAGCACGCCGACGTCGAGGACGGCGCCGGGCAGCCCGGCCGCTCCGGAGACCGCCCCGGACAGGCGAGCCAGGTTGACGAACTTGCGGGCCGCCTGGTCGGCCAGGACGTCGGACGAGACACCGGGGTGCTCGCTGCGGGCGCGGGCGGCCCACTGCGCGGCCTCCGGCCCGAGCCGGCGCACCGCCTCCAGGGCGAGGTGCTCCGGGGCGTACTGCGGATCGTCGCGCATCCGGTCCCAGAGTCGGGCCGGCGGGCCCTCGGGCGCGGCCGCCGGCGCGGCCGGCAGGCCGGCCGACGGCTCGGGCGTGGGCGCGGCGGGCTGACCGCCGCTGGGCGGGGTGTCGGTCACCGGGTCTCCCCAGGGGTGGGTACGGGCAGGACGGCCGGTGGCGCGGTCAGCGACGGCGGTTGGACAGTCGCGCCGCCAACCCCTTGAGCTTCTGCTGGTTGGCGGGCTTGGCCAGCTCGCGCCGACCCCGGTCCACCAGCTGCTGACCCTTGGGCGATCTCAGGAAGGTGCTGATCCGCTGCATCAAAGACATAACGTCCTCCTGTCGGTGATCCCTCAGTCATGTGTACCCCGAACCCGCAACGGATGTACCCGGGACGCGACAGGCTCAACCCTCACCGTCCACAGTGGTCGGTAGGCTACCGCCTGGCCGGCACGATGGCGTCGACCACCCGGGTGGCCCGCCACTCGTGCTGCTGGTAGTGCTCGGGGTACGCGGAGACCTGCACCGCCTGCGCGGCGTCGGTGAGCCGCATCTGCTGCCAGCCGGGCACCTGTTCCAGCGCGCTGAGGAACTGCCGGGTGGCGAACTCGGGGTCCATCAGCCGGCCGACCGGGCCCCAGCCGCTGCTGGAGCGCTGCTGGAACAGACCGACCGAGTCGTGGTCCCAGCCGACGCCCTGGTGCGGGTAGTCCTGCGACTCCGGCAGCACGCCGCTGGCGACGTTGTAGAGGTTGCTCTCCTGCATGGCGGTCGCCACCGCGATGACGAGGCCACGGCGCGGGACACCCATCTTGCGTCCGGTACGGACGATCGCCTCGGCGTTCTCCATCTGGTCGTCGTCCAGGCCGGCGACCGGCGCCGGGTCGGTCGGCTGCGCCGGGGCGACCGTGCGGGCACGCGAGGTGGTGTCCGGGTCGGCGGAGGTCGCGGAGGCGGACGGGGTGGCAGAGGGGGCGGCAGCGGGGGTCGCGGCGCGGTCGAGAGAGCGGGACGCGCGCTCCTGCTCGGCGCGCTGCGCCAGCTCGGCGCTCGAGTCGACCCGCGTCGCCGCGCCGGCGGTCTCGTCGCGGACCTGTGCGACGGCGGCCAGAGCGAGGCAGCAGACCACGCCGGTGGCGAGGGCCACCTGGGCGCGGCGTCGACCGGTCAGGTCGCGGGCGTACGCCCGAAGCCGACTCGCGGCGGTTGTCCGTTCGGCTGAGGTGCCTTCCTCCATTTCGGTAGTGGGGCTGCTCGGGGCGTACGGGTCGTCGAGGGTGCCGTCGTCACGCATCAACCGAGGCTAGGCAGGCGGAAACCCCAATCACCCACAGTGATCACGTGGCCCTCGCCACAGAATCGGGGTCCTCGGGTGGACGAGCGGGGCGGGTCGACCCGCCCGGGGAACGGACCTCGCGTACCGGAGGAAACCGGCGCGGCACGTGGGCCGGCACGGACGGCGACAGGTGCGGACATCGGGCCGCGCGGACCGACATGATCGACAAACTCGGCCTTTGGGCCGAACCGCCCATCGGCCGTTCGGCGTAATCGGGTGGTTCGTCCGATCGCGCCCAGTCGGCGGTCGACGGATCGCCCGACGCAGGAATGCGCCAGGATGGCGGGTACGTTGCCCGAATCGGGTGCCGTCCACCGCGCCGGCATCCGCGTAGGCACATTCCAGGGAGGTCCGCACCGGTGCTCGACCCACACGAGCTCTATCAGCTCACCGACGATCTGCCCGACCTCGGGCAGCCGGTCCTGGTCCAGGCCCTGACCGGGTTCGTGGACGCCGGCAACGCCAGCCGGCTGGCCCGCGAGCAGCTGCTCACCTCGCTCGAGGGTCGGCCGATCGCCACCTTCGACGTGGACCAGCTCTTCGACTACCGCTCCCGGCGACCGGTGATGACCTTCGTCGAGGACCACTGGGAGAGCTTCGACGCCCCCAAGCTGGAGCTGCACCTGCTCAACGACGACGACGAGACACCCTTCCTGCTGCTCACCGGCCCCGAGCCGGACCTGCAGTGGGAGCGGTTCACCGCCGCCGTCGCGGGGCTCGCCGCCCGCTTGGACGTACGGCTCACCGTCGGGCTCAACTCGATCCCGATGGCGGTGCCACACACCCGGCCGACCGGCGTGACCGCCCACGCCACCCGTCCGGAGTTGATCAGCGGGTACGAGCCCTGGCTGCAACGGGTCCAGGTGCCCGGCAGCGTCGGTCACCTGCTGGAGTTCCGCCTCGGCGAGCAGGGTCGCGACGCGCTCGGGTTCGCCGCGCACGTGCCGCACTATGTGGCCCAGACCGAGTACCCGGCCGCTGCCGAGGTGCTGCTGAGCGCGGTGTCGCGCAGCACGGGGCTGCTGCTGCCCGGCGACGGGCTGCGCTCGGCCGCCGAGGTGGTCCGGGTGGAGATCGACCGGCAGGTCGCCCAGACCGAGGACGCCGCCGCACTGGTCCAGGCCCTGGAGGAGCAGTACGACGCGTTCGCCCGGGGTCGCGGCGAGCGGAACCTGCTCGCCCCCGACGCCGGTCCGCTGCCCACCGCCGACGAGCTCGGCGCGGAGCTGGAACGGTTCCTGGCCGAACAGACCCGTCCCGGCGACACCCCGGGCAGCTGACCCGGCGACACGGCACCGGATGCGGCAGGGTGGAGACATGCGCCTGGCGACCTGGAACGTGAACTCGGTGAAGGCCCGGCTGCCCCGGCTGTTGGAGTGGCTGGCCGGCACCGGGCCCGACGTCGTCTGCCTGCAGGAGACGAAGTGCCCGGACGGCGCCTTCCCGGTGGCCGAGGTGGGCGAGCTGGGCTACACCGTGGCCAGCCACAGCGACGGCCGCTGGAACGGGGTGGCGATCCTGTCCCGGGTCGGCCTGGACGACGTCCGCGTCGGCTTCGCGGGTGAGCCGGGCTTTCCCGCACCGGAGGCCCGGGCCATCTCCGCCACCTGCGGCGGGCTGCGGGTCTGGTCGGTGTACGTGCCCAACGGCCGGACGCCGGACGACCCGCACTACGCGTACAAGCTGGCCTGGTTCGCGGCGATGCGCGACGCGTTGGAGGCGGAGCTGGCCGGTGGCCTGCCGCTGGCCGTCTGCGGCGACTTCAACGTCGCTCCGACCGACGCGGACGTCTGGGACCCGGCCGTCTTCACCCACTCCACGCACGTCACCCCGGCCGAGCGGGCCGCCCTGGCCGCGCTGCGCGACCTCGGGCTCCGCGACGTGGTGCCGACCCCGATGAAGGGGCCGCACCCGTTCACCTACTGGGACTACCGCGCCGGGATGTTCCACCAGAACAAGGGCATGCGGATCGACCTGGTGTACGCGTCGGCCCCGTTCACCCGGGCGGTCCGCTCGGCGTACGTGGACCGGGAGGCCCGCAAGGGCAAGGGCCCCTCCGATCACGCCCCGATCGTGGTCGACGCGGATCTGGTCCCCGCCGTCGAGGCGTTCTGAGCGCCGGCGCTGGCTAGGGTGGGCAGATGGCAGTCGTGAAGATCAACGCAATCGAGGTTCCGCCCGGCGCCGGCCCCGAGTTGGAGAAACGGTTCGCGGCGCGGGCCGGCGCGGTGGAGAACTCCCCCGGCTTCCTCGGCTTCGAACTGCTCCGGCCGGTGTCCGGCGAGACCCGCTACTTCGTCTACACGAGGTGGGAGAGCGAGGAGGCGTACCAGGCCTGGGCCTCCGGCCCGTCGCGCGAGGCCCACGCCGCCGCCCCCGGCGACAAGCCCCGCCCGCCGGTCTCCACCGGCGCCAGCCTCCTGGAGTTCGAGGTGGCCCTGCACGTCCCCCAGCCCTGACCACCTCTGCCGACGATCCCGGGCTCGACGGAACCCGCCCAGGCGGCGACGTGCGCTGATAGCGTCCGGCCATGTTCGACGGGTTCGAAGAGTTCGCGATCTGGCGGGAGTGGGCCGACGACGTCCGTGGCGGGCCGGTGCCGGTCGGGCACTTCATCCCGGAAGAGGCCCCCGACCAGACCACCCGCCAACTCCTGGACTTCCTGAGCTGACGCGGCCCGGCGGGCTCGGGTCAGGGCTTGCGCGACGACTGGAGCGTGGCGAAGGCGATCACGTTGTCGGCGTAGCCGGTACGACCGCCGATGAACTGGCCACCGCAGGTGATCAGCCGCAGGCCGGCGGGGCCGTCGTGGCCGTAGATCCGCTCGGCGGGCAGCCGGTCCTTCGGGAAGTGCTCGACGGTGTCGACCTTGAACACCACCGTCGACCGGTCCGCGCGGGCCACCTCGATCAGGTCACCGGGCTTCAGCTTGCCCAGGTCGTAGAAGACCGACGGGCCGCTCTTGGTGTCCACGTGCCCCACGATGACCGCCGGACCGGGCTCGCCGGGCGTCGGCCCACGGTCGTACCAGCCGGTCTCGTTGTGCCGTTCCAGCGGCGGTACGGCGATCGTGCCGTCCCGCGCCTGCCCGACGGGCGCCACCGGCGCCGCCACCTTGATCGCCGGGACGGTGAGCCGCACCGGGCGACTGGCCGACAACCCGACCGTCTCGCTGCGGGCCGGGCGGTCACCGCCTGCCGGGGCCCAGTCGAACGGGCCGACCGAGCGGCCCAGTCCCGCCCCGGTGGCGAAGACGCCCGCCAGGACCAGCACCACCGCCAGCGGCACCGACCAGGGGCTACGGCCCGACGGACGGCTGCGCCGAGGAGCGATGGCGGTCGGCGGACGGGCGGCCACCGGTGGTCGGTCGGCGACCGGTGGCCGGTCGGCGGGGACCCGCGAATCGCGCGCCGGACGCGAGCCCGCGGGCGGCTCTGCGTCGTCGGGCGACCACGAACTGGCGGGCGGGCGGGAACCCGGGGGCGGGCGGGAGCCGGCGGGCGGGGGTGTGGGGCGGAAGATTTCCATGGCGGGCTCAGCGGCGCGCGACGCCACGGACGGTACGGGGTCGACGCAGGGCCATCACGGCGAGGATCAGCCCGGTGATGGTCAACGCCGCGCCGCCGGGCAGCAGCAGGTTGCCGGTCATCCCCCCGGCGCTGCCACCGAAACCGGTGGCCGGGCCTCGGCTGGGCTGGGGCGACGGCACCTTCTTGACCACCTGGAGCATGGTCGACGCGGTCTCACCGTCGCGGCACTCCAACTTGACCCGGTAGTTGCCGGGGCGGGTGCGCTCGCGGACCATCGGCGCGGCGGTGAGCACGCCGCGCTGCGGTTGCACGCCGACCGCGCCGAACGCGTCGGAGACGACGGTGGCGCCCACCGAGTTGTCCCGACAGCTGGCCCGGATGCCGACCAGGTAGCCGGGCTGCACCGTGCTGGGGCTGACCTCGACGAAGACGTCCACCGGCGGAGCGGGCTGGGGTGCGCCTCCGGGTTGGCCCTCGGGCTGACCCCCGGGCGCCGGCGCGACGAGCACGAGCGGGCGGGCGACGGGCACGAGACCAGCGGAGACGAGCGCACCGGGCACGGCGGCGACGGAGACGAGGGCAGCCGGCGCGGCGAGCACCGACGCGGCGGCCACCGGACCGCCAGCGGCGTGTGCGGCGTGTGCGGGGAGGGCGGCCAGCAGGGGGCCGGCGAGCACGGTCACCATCGACAGGGTCACGCCGCCGCGGGTCACTGCCACGATGCCCCCTCTCGACGCCGTAGGACCGCGCCGGGCAGCGGACCGCCCGGCCTGCCGTACCAGATCGATCCTCTCATTACCGGTCGCACATCACATCCGATCCGCGGACGACGTCGCGTACGCTCGGGTCGCTGTGACCACCACCGACCCTGACCCCGCCACCGTCCCGCCCGCGGGCCGGACGATCCGCACCTTCCACCCCCGACGGGGCCGGATGAGCGGCCGCCAGACCGACGCGCTGGAGCGGCTCTGGTCGTCCTACGGCCGGGACGTGTCGGGCGAGCCCGTCGACCTGACCGCCCTGTTCGGCCGTCGGGCCCCGGTGGTGCTGGAGATCGGCTCGGGCATGGGCGACAGCACCGCCGCGATGGCCGCCGCCGACCCGGATCGAGATTATCTGGCGGTCGAGGTGCACACGCCGGGAATCGCGAACCTGCTCGACCTGGTGGACCGCAGTGACCTCGGCAACGTACGGGTGGCCCAGGGCGACGCGTTGGAGCTGGTCAGCGGCCTGCCGGAGGGCGTCCTGGACGCCGTGCACATCTTCTTTCCCGACCCCTGGCCGAAGGCCCGCCACCACAAGCGGCGGATCATCCAGCCGGCGCACGTGGCGCTGCTGCGCTCCCGGCTGGTCCCCGGCGGGACGCTGCACTGCGCGACCGACTGGGCCGAGTACGCCGAGGCGATGCGGGAGACCCTGGACGCGGACCCGGAGCTCGTCGACGCGTACGGCGGCTTCGCGCCGCGTCCGGCGCACCGCCCGGTGACGAAGTTCGAGCGGCGGGCGATCACCGCCGGGCGGCCGGTCGCCGACCTGATCTACCGCCGACGGTGACGAGCCGGCCCGGACGGGTGCCCGGCGGAGGTCGGGTTGGCGCGCGGGGGCATGATCCAGGCACCATGGATGGGATATGACGCTCACCGCCGCGCTGCCGACAAGCGCCGACCCCGACACCCTCTTCGACGCGTTCGCCAGTTGGGCGAAGGAGCGCGGCCTCGACCTCTATCCCCATCAGGAGGAGGCGGTCATCGAGATCGTCTCCGGTGCCAACCTGATCATGAACACACCCACCGGCTCGGGCAAGAGCCTGGTGGCCATCGCCGCGCACTTCGCGGCCCTCGCGGACAGCCGGACGACCTTCTACACCGCGCCGATCAAGGCCCTGGTGTCGGAGAAGTTCTTCGCGCTCTGCGAGGTCTTCGGCGCCGAGAACGTCGGCATGCTCACCGGCGACGCCAGCGTCAACGCCGACGCCCCGATCATCTGCTGCACCGCGGAGATCCTGGCCAACCTCGCGCTGCGCGAGGGCGCCAAGGCCGACGTCGGCCAGGTGATCATGGATGAGTTCCACTTCTACGCCGAGCCCGATCGGGGCTGGGCCTGGCAAGTGCCGATCATCGAGCTGCCGCAGGCCCAGTTCGTCCTGATGTCCGCCACCCTGGGGGACACCACCCGGTTCGTCGACGACCTGACCCGGCGCACCGGGCGGCCGACCGCCGTCGTGCGCTCGGTGGAGCGGCCGGTCCCGCTGATCTTCTCGTACGCGATGACCCCGCTGCACGAGACGCTCGAGGAGCTGCTGGAGACCAAGCAGGCCCCGGTGTACGTCGTGCACTTCACCCAGGCCGCCGCGCTGGAACGCGCCCAGGCGCTGATGAGCGTGAACGTCTGCACCCGCGCCGAGAAGGACATGATCGCCCAGGCGATCGGCGGTTTCCGGTTCACCTCCGGCTTCGGCAAGACGCTGTCCCGGTTGGTCCGGCACGGCATCGGCGTGCACCACGCCGGCATGCTGCCCAAGTACCGCCGGCTCGTGGAAACCCTCGCGCAGGCCGGCCTGCTCAAGGTCATCTGCGGCACCGACACCCTCGGCGTCGGCATCAACGTGCCGATCCGCACCGTGCTGTTCACTGGCCTCTCCAAGTACGACGGGGTGCGGACCCGGCTGCTCAAGAACCGCGAGTTCCACCAGATCGCCGGGCGGGCCGGCCGGGCCGGCTACGACACCATCGGCCGGGTCGTGGTGCAGGCCCCCGAGCACGTCATCGACAACGAGAAGGCGCTCGCCAAGGCCGGCGACGACCCGAAGAAGCGCCGCAAGGTGGTCCGCAAGAAGCCGCCGGAGGGCTCGATCGGCTGGGGCCAGCCCACCTTCGACCGGCTCGTCGACGCCGAGCCGGAGCCGCTGACCTCCAGCTTCGGAGTCAGCCACTCGATGCTGCTCAACGTCATCGGCCGCCCCGGGGACGCCTTCACGGCGATGCGGCACCTGCTCACCGACAACCACGAGGAGCCGGCCGCCCAGCGCCGACACATCCGCCGGGCCATCGCCATCTACCGGGCCCTGCGCGCCGGCGGGGTGGTCGAGGAGCTGCCCGAGCCCGACGAGACGGGCCGGCGGATCCGCCTCACCGTCGACCTCCAGCTCGACTTCGCGCTCAACCAGCCGCTCTCCCCCCTCGCCCTGGCCACCATCGAACTGCTCGACGCCGAGTCCCCGTCGTACGCGCTCGACGTGCTGAGCGTGATCGAGTCGATCCTCGACGACCCCCGGCAGATCCTGTCCGCGCAGCAGTTCAAGGCCCGCGGCGAGGCCGTCGCCGCGATGAAGGCCGAGGGCATCGAGTACGAGGCCCGCCTCGAACTGCTCGACGAGGTGACCCACCCGAAGCCGCTCGCCGAGCTGCTGGAGGCCGCGTACGAGATGTACCGGCAGGGCCACCCGTGGGTCGCCGACCACCAGCTCTCCCCCAAGGCCGTCGTCCGGGACATGTACGAGCGGGCCATGACCTTCACCGAGTACGTGCAGTTCTACGGGCTGACCCGCTCGGAGGGTCTGGTCCTGCGCTATCTGGCCGACGCGTACAAGACGCTGCGCCAGACCGTGCCCGAGGACGCCAAGACCGAGGAGCTGATCGACCTCATCGAGTGGCTCGGCGAGCTGGTCCGCCAGGTCGACTCCAGCCTCATCGACGAGTGGGAGCGGCTGCGCAACCCGTCCGACGTGGCCGAGGTCGCCCAGGCGCACGCCTCCCTGACCGACCGGCCACCGGCGGTGACCCGCAACGCGCGGGCGTTCCGGGTGCTGGTGCGCAACGCGCTGTTCCGCCGGGTCGAGCTGGCCGCGCTGCGCCGCTGGGACCTGCTGGCCGAGCTGGACGCCGAGGACGGCTGGGACTACGACGCGTGGGCCGACGCCCTCGCGCCGTACTTCGAGGCGTACGACTCGATCGGGGTTGGTCCCGACGCCCGCGGCCCGGCGCTGCTGATGATCGAGCAGGGCCGGGAGCGGTGGACCGTCCGGCAGATCTTCGACGACCCGGACGGCGACCACGACTGGGGCATCAGCGCGGAGATCGACCTCGTCGCCTCGGACGAGGTCGGGGCGGCGGTCGTCCGGATCACGGACGTCGGCCAGCTCTGACGCGTCGCCGCCCGTCAGACGGTGAACCAGATCCGACGGCGACGAGCCACGACGAACAGGGTCGCGCCCGCGACCAGCAGCAGACCGGCGGCGGTGAGCACGCCGCCGGTCGACTGACCGGTCACCGGCAGGCCGCCTCCCCCGCCGTCGGCACAACCGGCGGGCTGCTCCCACCTGTACGGGCCGTTGAGGTGGCTGGCCTGCGGATCGAACGCGTCCGACCGAAGCACGACGGCCAACCCCGCGACGGCCGGGAAGGACACGTCGACGGTGGTGCCCATTTCGACGAGCCGCCGCTGCTCCGGGCCGTGGTTGGGATTGAAGAGGACCAACGAGTTCACACCGACATTCGGTCCCGACACCGCGATGACGAGCTTTTCGCAGGTCGAGCGGGCACGGATGTCCGGGACGACGCAGTGACCCGGATCGAACTCCCAGGAGTACACGGCGAACGCCTCGCTCGCGCCCGCGACGGTCACCGAGAAGAAGTCGTATCCCCGGGGAACCACGATGCCCTTCGCCGTCGCTCCCGGCGCCAGCGAGACGGTTCGTGAGTAGCCCTTGGGGTAGGTCGCGAGCACCACATCGACCGTCCGCCCGGCGGGCGGGTTAGCCAGGTCGACCAGCACGGTGCCGTCGCACCGAGGCTGGAAACTGGCCGTCGGATCGGTGGGCGGCTGCCCGCACCTGCCGTCGAGCGGGGCGCCAGCGGCGACGCCGGACGTCTCGGAGTAGCCGTCGTCCCACTGCACCCACACGGCCAGGTCGGCGAAGGTGGCGGTGCCCGGCAGGGTCTGGGTGCCGGTCACCGGCTTGCCCAGGGAATGCGGGAAGACGCCTTCGGGGCTGGCAGCGATGGGGTCGATGCTGGTGTCGGGCGGATACACCTCGACCTTGACGAACCGGTATCGCGTCGCGTCGGTCGGGGCGGTCTCGGCAAGGACGGTCCACTGGATCTGGTAGGTGCCGTCGGCCATGCACCGTGCCTCGTGGTTGACGGTGAAACCCGGGGGATCTGCGTTCGCCGTGGGCATGAAGGCCAGCGTCCCGGCGAGGCTGACCACAACCGCCCCGAGGGCAGCCAGTGCTCGCCGTCGCCACGATCGGACATTGATCACGGATGCTCCTGCGATGAGGTGAGCGGGAGTGGATCGACCCGGCCGGCGCGACGCCCTGATGCCGGATACGGGTGCCCCTACGCCGCGTCACTCCGGGATGGGAACGGCCGGTGAGCTCGGGCAGATGCTACCGCCGAAGACCCACCGACAGTGACCCGTGTCACTCACCCGACCGGACGAAACGTCCTGTCTCCAGGGCGCGGCTGTCCGGTCCCGCAGGTAACTGGCCAGCAGTCGTGGCGTCGGCCAGGACTGGGACAACTCGGCGCGGACGCCGTACCCCATGCCACCCCGAGCAGCTGAGCCGCCAGGGGCGCGGCGCGGAACTGAACAGCCATCCGCCTTCCAGGCGCTCACCGAACCGCGATGATCACGATCTCGACTGGAACACTAGAGTAAGGGGATGACAGAGGACCGGCCCCTTACCTTGTGGGCGGGACGCGCGGCCGCGCTGCTGGGCATCGTGCTCGTCGCGCTCACCCTGCGCCAGACGGTTGCGGTGATGTCACCGATCCTCGGTGACATCCGGGCGGACATCCCGATATCGAACATCGGCGCCGGGCTGCTCGGCACGTTGCCACCGATCCTGCTGGCGGTATCGGGGTTCGTCGCGCCGCGCGTCGCCCGCGGCATCGGCCTCGACGGCGGCATCGTGCTGGCGCTGCTGCTCATGACCGTCGGCCATCTCGTGCGCGCGGCCGCCCCGGACTACGCGGTGCTGCTCGTCGGCAGTGTCGTCGCGCTCGCCGGCACGGGCATCGGCAATGTGCTGCTGCCGCCGATCGTGCGGCGCTACTTCCCCGACCGGGTAGCGCTGCTGACCGCCGTCTACGTCTGCATCCTGGGCGTGAGCACGGCCCTGCCCGCGGCGGTCGCCGCCCCGGTCGCCGAGCAGGTCGGGTGGCGGTTCTCGCTCGGCATCTGGGCGGCGAGCTCGGGGGTCGCGCTCGTTCCGTGGCTCGTCACCATCGCGCGGGAGCGCCGCCGCCGACTCCCGGATGCCGACGCCGTCGAGTCCTCGCCCACCACCCTCGTCACGCGACTGTGGCGGTCCCGCACGGCCCTATCGATCACCGCCGTGTTCTCGACCAGCACGATCCTTACCTACGCGTGTTTCGCGTGGCTGCCCGAGATCCTCGGCGACATCGCCGGCTCGACGCCGACCGAAGCCGGTGCGCTGCTCGCCGTCACCGGCATCATCAGCGCGCCCATCGCGCTCGTTGCGCCCCTGCTCGTCACGCGGCTGCAGGGTGTCGGCCGGCTAATCGCCGCCGGTATCGCCAGCTTCGCGCTCGGCTACCTCGGCCTGCTGCTCGCGCCCGCGACCCTCACACTGCTCTGGGTGCTGCTTATCGGCTCGGGTTCGATCCTGTTCCCGGTCAGCCTCGTGCTCATCAACGTACG
Organism: Micromonospora sp. NPDC049580; assembly: GCF_040675595.1. Taxonomy (NCBI): domain Bacteria; kingdom Bacillati; phylum Actinomycetota; class Actinomycetes; order Micromonosporales; family Micromonosporaceae; genus Micromonospora; species Micromonospora sp. NPDC049580. The sequence goes on along the minus strand of NZ_JBFAPG010000020.1, from coordinate 7,317 downwards.
CACCCGAACCCAGGCCGGCACCGTCGCGCTGAGCGGCTTTGCCCAGGGGGTCGCGTACGCGCTCGGCGCGCTCGGTCCACTGCTCGTCGGCCTGCTGCACGACGTGAGCGGCGGGTGGACCCTTCCGCTGCTGTTCCTGCTCGCCGTCGCCCTCGTGGCGGCCATCCCGGCGTTCACGCTGGCCAAGCCCACGTTCGTCGAGGACGAGCTCTCCCGCCCGTAATCCAGCCGAGGATCATGATCATGGTTCGATGAGCGCCTCTTCGTCCTCTCTCAAGCGCGCCGCGCCGTGATGTCCATCCTCGCTAACCGAGCCCTGGACGAAGGCCTGACCACGGGGCTGCTATCCGCCACCGCCGACGGGCGAGGGCTCTACTCCGCTCTGGGCTGGCAGATCCGCGGCGAACCGGCCGGAGCGTTCCGACCGGAATGACCAGGCCGGACGGCGCCCACCCCGGCGCACCGGCTTCCGTCGATGCCGATCTTGAAGTTAGCCCGGACCTGCCTCTATCGCGGGCAGCATCTCCGGGACGGTGCCGCTGGCCACCTTCGATCGGACTGGCCACCTATCGGCGGACGGGACAGCGGTCCACCCCTCAACTTCGCTGGGCAATGTCAGACCTGTCGATTAGAATGTATGTACTAATAAAGATCCTGACCTGGGAGGACGCCCGTGACCGCGCCCACCTCCACGCCCATCACCCCCTACGCCACACTGCTCGGTTTCACCCGCTACGTCGACCGCACCGGCCCCACCAAGGCGACCTTCGTCGGCGGGCTGCGCAAGCAGCGCGCCAGCCGGTCCGGCTTCAACCCGCACGGCCAGTTCGTCAAGGCGCTCAAGGCCGATATCGCCTTCCACACCGGCGGCACCCACCTGACCGGGGTGGTCGACGTGGTCAAGCCGCGCTGGCGCCCGCTCTACCAGGCGCTGGTCCCCGGCGCCACGGCCTGGCTGCACTCCCTCGGCGAGCCGGCCGCCGTCGATCTCGCCCAGACCCGCGACGCCCTGGCCATGCTGGGCGACCTACCCGTCAAGATCAACCCCCATTTCGGGGTACGCCACGCCGACGGCCACGCCGAAGCCGTCCGACTGCACTTCGACGAGGCCCCGCCGAGCGAGGAGTCGGTGCTCGCCACCCTGCACCTGATGGCCCGACACATGGACGCGGTCCTCCCGCACGCCGAGCCCGTCCTGGTCGACGTCCGGCGCGGCCAGGCCCACCGCATGCCCTCCGACGCCAAGCCCGAGCAGATCGAACGCTGGCTGGCCGGCGAAGCCGCCGCCTTCCGCGCCATCTGGTCCACCGCCGCCTAACGACCCACCCCCGCCGCGCCCGCCTCCCAGACCCACATTCACCAAGATCCGCGCAACTTCAGGGATGCTGCTTCAGGATGTCGGGAGGCAGCAAGAACCCCGAAGTTGCGCGGATCTTGGCGTTCCGGAAGCGGCGAGGGGTTATCCACAGGGGCTGCCAACGGGCAGTTCCGGCGGTCAGGGTGACCTCATGCCTGTTTCCCCACGACGGCCGGCGAGGCTGCAGGGGCGCGTCTTCCGCGGCTCTCACGTCGTCGCTCAAGGCCTGCTCACCCGGACGGAGTTGCGCAGCGCGGCATGGCGCCCCGTGTTTCGGGACGTGTACGCGGATGCCAACCTGACGCTCACCCATCGCACTCGTTGCGCCGCCGCGGCACGGTGGGTGCTGCCACCGGGCGTGGTGATCGCTGGCCGCAGCGCGGCAGCGCTCTACGGCGCCGCATCGGCCGCCGACGCGCAGCCCGTGGAGGTGCTTGTGCCCGCCGGTCAGCGATTCGGGCCGGTATCGGGGTTCGTCGTGCACACCGGCACGCTCGCCAGCACCGACGTGGCGGTACGCCAGGGCGTCCCGCTGACCACGCCGACGCGCACCTGTTGGGATCTGGCCCAGTGGCTGCCGACAGAGGAGGCCGTCGCCATTGTGGACCGCTTTGCCCACCAACACCTGGTGGATCTCGCCCAACTGCACACGGACGCCCGAGCGCAGATCGGTAAGCGGGGCTGGAGAAGCATGGCGAGGGTGGTCGAGCTGGCCGACGCCGGGGCGGAGTCGATGCCGGAGTCCCGACTGCGGGTGCGGATCGTGCTCGCCGGGGTCACTACTCCCGTGACCCAGTTCGTCGTGGAGCGGGACGGGAAGTTCCTGGCTCGTCTCGACCTGGCCTGGCCCCATCTCAAGGTGGCAGTCGAGTACGACGGGTTGTGGCACCACGATCCCGAGCAGTTCCACCGCGACCGGCGTCGCCTCAACCGTCTGCTCGGTGAGGACTGGATCGTTCTGCACGTCACCGCGAAGCGATTCCGCGAGGACTTCGCCGGCTTCCTGACCGAACTCCGCCAAGCCCTGGCTTCTCGCGCCGGTGCCCACCCCCGCTGACCGCAACGGCCAAGATCCGCGCAAATTCAGGGATCCTGCTGCCTCGCGATCTGGTGAGGCAGCAGTTTCCCCGAAACTGCGAGCCGACAGCTCGTCGGCCTCGGTCGCCTCGATGGCGGCGGCCAGGGTGCGCAGCGCGTCGTCGCGCAGCCGGTCCCGGGCGAGCCGGACGATCTGCACCGTGCGTTCGCTGTGCCCGATCATCGTGCTCAGGAACACCACGTCGATGCCGCTCATCTCGGCTCCGGCCGGCGGCGCTCCGGCCGGCGGTGCTCCGGCCGCCGCGGGCCCGGCCGCCGCCGACGCGGCTGGGGACGCGGGGGCCGGCGGGCCCTCCGACGGCCCGGCGCAGGCGGTGAGCAGCGACGCGGCGACCAGGCACGTCAGCAGGGTTGCGCGGGGCATGCCGGGGGCTCCGATCATCCGGGGACGGCGACACGGGTGCGGCCGGGGCCGCACCCGTGCGGGTCAGACTTGTTGCCAGAGCGCCGGCACGTTCGGCGGCTCCCAGCCGGGGATCGCCGTGTGGGCCTGCCGGCAGCGGTACGTCAGTCCGCCGTAGGTGACCTGGTCGCCGACCTGGTACGCCCGGCCGGCGGTCCAGGTGCCACCCGTCGGGGGCGGGGTCGTCGGCGCCGTGGTCGGGCTGGTGGTCGGCCGCGGCGTGGGTGAGGTGGTCGGGGTGGGGGTGGGCGTCGACCCGCCGCCGCCGATCTGCACGTCGATGCAGGAGTAGAACGCGTTCGCGGTGTCGGCGATGTTCCACACGGCGAGGATCTTCTGCCGGCCGGAGAAGCCACCCAGGTTGACGGTGTGCGAGACCGTCGCGCCCGGCTGCTGCCCGTTGCCGTTGACCACGCCGACACGGGTGTTGCCGATCCAGTACTCCCAGTTGCTGGTGGCGTGCCGGGCGGTGTTGACCCAGGTGAAGGTCAGCGAGCTGCCGACCGACGTGGCCGGCCAGCCCCGACTGTCGTCGTTGAGGACGGCGAACTGGGCGATGCCGGCGTTGCAGCTCTTCAGACCCTTGGGCCCTTCGACGCTCTGCGGCTCGTACTTGATCTGCCCGCAGTCGGGCACCCGGCCCTGCGCGCAGAGCGCCTGCCGGCTCGGTGGGGCGGAGACGTAGCCGTGCGCCTGGGCGGGCGCGGCGACGGTGAGGGTGGCGGCGACAGCGCCCGCCGCCACCAGCGGGACGGTGATTCTTCGACGCATGGGGGCAGCTCCTTCTCCAGGTGCGGTGAGGTGCCCCCAAGGTAATTTAAACTTTATTAACAGTAAAGGGCGTGGTCGATAAATACATCGATGGTGACGACTTCGCTCCTCAGAGTCGCAGCAGGCTGCCGCGGTCGTCGACCACGTCGGCCGTCTCGTCGTCGAGCCAGACCCCGCCGCTGGCGAGATAGCGGAACCGGTACTCCCCCGGGCTGAGCTTCACGGTCACCGTCCGGGTGCCGTCGCGGCGGGCCACCAACTCGTGCCGGCCGGGCTCCCAGTCGTTGAAGGAGCCCACGACGCTCACCGGGCCGGGCGGGGCGTCCCGTGGGAGGCAGAACGTCACCCGGGTCTGGCTGCCGAAGAGCTTGTTGCGTTTGATCATGGCGATCCTCCGGGGGTCACGGCGGTTCATCGGGCCTAACGGACGACACGCCGGAGCCGACACGCCGCCCGGCCCGACCAGCTGGCGGTAATTCGCCCGCCGCCACCCTGCCCTGAGGCACTCTGGTGGCACATGTCCTGATACGGGGGTTTTTTCGGTGGCAACCTGCGAGGTCTGCGGCAACGACTACTGGATGGCGTTCGAGGTGCACACCGTCAGCGGTGACGTGCACACCTTCGACTCGTTCGAGTGCGCGATCCACCGCATGGCACCCATCTGCGAACACTGCCAGATCAAGATCGTCGGGCACGGCGTGGAGGTCAACGGCCGGTTCTTCTGCTGCGGGCACTGCGCCCGCGCGGTCGAGGGCACCGAGGGCGCCGAGATCCGCGACGCCGTCGGCGCCCGCCCCGCCTGACCGCGCGCCCTGCGGTACGGTCGCCCGATGCGGCCACTGCTGGGCGTCCTGCCCCCGCCGCGCTCCTGAGCGGAGCGCCGCGCCCCACACCGACCGGGTGACCGACCCGGGCCGGCCAGTTCGCCGTACGCGCTCCGTCGACGTCGTCCCCGTCAACGTCACCCCACCGGAGCGCACCCGTGTCCACGTCCCGTACCGCGCCGCCGGCCGCCCCGGCCCCGGCCGCCCTGAAGGCCCGCACCGGCCTGATCCAGATCACCGTCACCGGAGTCCTGTGGGGCACCACCGGCGTGGCGGTGCAACTGCTGCGCGAGGGCACCGGGCTCAGCCCGGTGAGCATCGGCTTTTTCCGCCTCGCGATCGCCGCGCTCGTCCTGCTGGCGTGCACCGCCGGCCGGCTCCGCACGCTCCCGGCCGCCCTGCGCGCGGCACCCGTACCGCTGCTGCTCACCGGCGTCGGCCTCGGCCTCTACCAGGCGCTCTACTTCGCCGCCGTGGCGCTCGCCGGGGTCAGCGTGGCCACCGTGGTGAGCCTGGGCCTGGCGCCGGTGCTCGCCGCGACCTGGGAGTCGCTGCGGGCCCGCCGGCTCCCCGGCCCGGTACGCCTCGGCACGCTGGTCACCGCCGTGGCCGGGCTCGCCCTGATCACCGGGGCCACCGCCGAGCCCACCACGGCCGCGCCGGCCCCGCTGCTGGGCCTGCTCGCGGCCGCCGGGTCCGGCCTCGGGTACGCGGTGACGACCCTGATCAGCCGCCAGGTGTCGCAGCACACCGCACCGATGACGCTGACCACCATCTCCACTGTGGTCGGCGCGCTGACCCTGGCGCCGATGGCACTGGTCGCCGGCGTCGCCGTCGACGTACGCCTCGACACCCTGGCGCTGCTGCTGCACCTCGGCGTCGTCACCACCGCCGTGGCGTACGCGCTGTTCTACGCCGGGCTGCGCACGACCGCGGGCAGCGTCGCGGCCGTGCTGACCCTGCTCGAACCGCTGACGGCGGCGGCGCTGGCCGTGGCGCTGCTGCACGAGCCGCTCCCACTGCCGGTGCTCCTCGGCGGCGCGCTGCTGCTCACCGCCGTGGCCGCCACCTACCTCGCACCAACCCGCGGGGACGCCGAGTGAGCCGGCCCGGCCTACCATCGGTGGGTGCCCCAGCAGACCACCGAGATCCGGGCGGCGTCCTTCGCCGACCTGGACGCCCGCACCTTCCACGACCTGCTCAAGCTGCGCATCGACGTGTTCGTGGTGGAGCAGAACTGCCCCTACCCCGAGCTCGACGGGCGGGACGTGGAGCCGGGCACCCGCCACCTCTGGTTGACCGACGGCGGCGCGCCGCTGGCGTACCTGCGGATCCTCGCCGACCCCGACGGCGCCGCCCGGATCGGTCGGGTGGTGGTGGCCCCGCAGGCGCGCGGCGGCGGGCAGGCGGGCCGGCTGATGACGGCGGCGCTGGATCTGGTCGGCAACCGGCCCTGCGTGCTGGAGGCCCAGTCGCACCTGGTCGATTTCTACGCCCGGTACGGCTTCGCGGTGAGCGGCCCGGAGTACGTCGAGGACGACATCCCGCACACCCCGATGCGCCGCAAGGTCATTGACGTCTGACGATCGACCTGGCATCGTGCCGGGTAGAGCCAGCGCGGGAGCAACGCAGTAGGCACGGGAGCGGGCAACTCCCGGCTGTCCGGGTGTCGTCGTCCGACCTCATCCCCCCGGGGGCTCCATGTCCACTCTCGCCCGATCACCACGCGTGCTCCGGCCACTCGCCATCGCGGCGGCCGCCACGCTCCTGCTGACCACCGCGCTGAGCGTCGCGCTGGTCCAGCCCGCCTCCGCGCACGGCTCGGTCGTCGACCCGGCCTCGCGCAACTACAGCTGCTGGCAACGCTGGGGCAGCGACTTCCAGAATCCCCGGATGGCCACCGAGGACCCGATGTGCTGGCAAGCCTGGCAGGCCGACCCGCAGGCCATGTGGAACTGGAACGGGCTGTTCCGCGAGGGTGTGGCCGGCAACCACCAGGCCGCCGTCCCCAACGGCCAACTGTGCAGCGGCGGACGCACACAGAACGGTCGCTACAACGCCCTGGACACCGTCGGCGCGTGGAAGGCCACCCCGGTGTCGAACAACTTCCGGCTGCGCTTCTTCGACCAGGCCAGCCACGGCGCCGACTACATCCGGGTGTACGTGACCAAGCAGGGCTTCAACTCGTCGACCGAGGCGCTCGGCTGGGACGACCTGGAGCTGGCCGGCCAGATCGGCAACACCCCGGCGTCGCAGTGGAACCCGGACACCGGTGGCGTCTCCATCCAGATCCCGGTCAGCGCGCCGGGCCGCACCGGGCGGCACATCGTCTACACCGTCTGGCAGGCCAGCCACCTGGACCAGTCGTACTACCTGTGCAGTGACGTGGACTTCTCCGGCGGCACGAGCACGCCGCCGCCCACCACGCCGCCGCCGACGACCCCGCCGCCCACCACGCCGCCGCCGACGACCCCGCCCCCGAGCACGCCGCCGCCGAGCACGCCGCCGCCGAGCACTCCCGCGCCGGCCGGCGCCTGCTACGCGACGTACACGATCACCGGTCAGTGGGCTGGCGGCTTCCAGGCCGAGGTGAAGGTGACCGCGGGGGCCAGCTCGCCGACGCAGAGCTGGTCGGTGAGCTGGAACTTCAACAACGGTCAGAAGGTCGCGTCCGCGTGGAACGCCAACGTCACCACCAACGGCACACTGGTGACCGCGCGCAACGTGAACTACAACGGCGTCCTGGCCGGCGGAGCGAGCACCACGTTCGGCTTCCTCGGCTCGTGGACCGGTAGCAACCCCGTTCCCCTGGTCTCCTGTACGAAGACCAGTTGATCCCCGTCCGGCGCCGCACCAGGGCGGGG
>NZ_JBFAPG010000019.1:0-30218 GCF_040675595.1 Micromonospora sp. NPDC049580 | reverse complement strand
ATGGGATTTTGAACCGCCGGCGGGCCCGCTGACGCCTCCATCCTCGTTGTGGGTCCGGATGCTGATCAACGGCGCAGATCGCGGGAAGCCATAAGCAGGTCACGCCTACCGCTGAGAAAGGCGACCGGCCGTCTTCGCCGACACCGTTATCCGCTCAGTCGTTGTGTCTCGGTAAGGCAGGGGCCGGAAAGAGTCGTGCAGCGTTCGTGGATGTCTAGGCGATTCCGAGGCCGCGGCGGCCGGTTTCGTTGAGGTCTTCGGGCTGGAAGCGGTTGGGCCATTCGCGCTCGTAGTCCTCGGCGGGGAAGTCCGAAGGGCTCGATCCGCTGAGGAACGCCTCGCGGACGTTGGCGGCGTACTTCTCGTTGCGGGGGCACCACGGTGCGGCGGGGATGTACATGACGTTGCCCCAGCCCTTCTGCGACTCGACCGGCGCGACACTATGGATCATGTCGGCGTGCCACCAGACCGAGTCACCGGCCTGCACGTCGGGGATGCCGGCCAGTGCCTCCATGAGCGGAGCGTGCCACTTGTGGCCAGCCGGGAAGACCTGGTTGACGGTGACGCCACACATGTCGTCGTCGGGGACGTCAGACAGCAGTGGGCGCAGCATCAGGTACGCCATAGCCTCGGGAATCGGCACGGTGTGCAGCACGCCCTGGTCGTGGGCCATGTCAGACAGGGCGGTCCAGCCCTGGAAGGTGCGGAATGCCGAGCACATGGTGGTGCCGGGGTACTGCGGGCCGTCGGTGCGGTGCGCGGCGTCCCACGGGTCGTACTGTTCGACGCTGCCGTCGAACAGGTGCCGGAACGCCTGCTGGTAGGCCCTGGTCATCCACAGGTCCAGGGTGCCGGGGTCGAGGTGGGTGCCTAGGCCGGCGGAGTCGGCGCCCTCGGGGCGGCGGCGGATGCGGTCGGGGTAGAGCGAATCCCTGTTCGGGTCGAACCACTGCACGCCGTCAGACTCCGACTTCCACTGGCTGTTGAGGAAGGCCTGGACGGCCGCCATCCGGTCGCTCTGGCGGGCCTGCATCTGTGCGGGCGACCAGTAGATCGGGTAGATCTCGGGCTTGGAGCCGACGCTGCCGAAGAAGTCGTCGCCGGGGCCGCGGTAGTTCTCGAAGAAGTTGTTGCTCTCGACGTAGTCGACGATGTCCTGGTCCCACGCGAGGGCCTGGTCGCGGTCGAAGTGGCCACGCACGACCAGGCAGCCGCGGCGGCGCAGCAGGTCGAGTTGCCCGGCGGTGACGGTGCAGTTCGCGATGTCGGCGTAGTCGATGACCGGCCAGACGCTCTCGCCGCGACGGCGGGCGGCGTTGATGTCATCGACGGCGGCCTGGACCCGCTGTTCGACGACGGCGAAAACCTCATCGACCGTACGCCCGGAGGCCTCGATCCGGGCGCGCAGCGCGGCCTTGATCTCCCGGGTGGCCGCTTTGAGGTCGGCGGGGGTCTGCTCCCAGTGCGGCAGTGTGGTGCTGGTCGACACGGCGTCTCCTTCTAGTTAGCCCCCATTACTTGAAAGACTTTACTGGGTCGAGCCTCTTCTAGGCAATAGCCCTGACTAGAATGTTGGCGTGGAGCCCACCTTGCCGTCGCAGGAGATCGTCCGGTCGCTCACCGACGAGCACGTGCTTCGCGCGTTGATGCAGCACCGTCGACTTACTCGCGCCGAGCTGGCCGTCGAGATCGGCATCTCCAAGCCGACCGCGGGGGAGAGCGTGCGCCGGCTGACCGAACGCGGCCTGGTGGCCGACACAGGTGAGCGCACCCCGGGTGGTCGCGGTCGCGGTCGGGTGGGCTCGTACTACGCGCTCGCGCCGGCGGTGGGCGTGGCGCTGGCCGTCGTCATCGCTCCGGAGGGTGTCGTGGCGGAGTGCCTGGACATCTACGGTGACACGGTGTCGCGCGCGGTCCGGCCGATCGACCGGCCGGCCCGCCCGAGCCAGGCTGCCGATGCGCTGGCCGCCGCGACCGTCGAGGTTCTCGCCGCAGCCGGCCGGCCGGCCCGGCTGGCCGTCGTCAGCGCGGCTGACCCGGTAGATCGCGCCACCGGCCGCCTGGTGCAGCTGCCCGACTCACCTTTCCTGGTCGGTGACCTCGACCCGGTCGCCGTCCTCGCGCCGCACGCGGGCGGCCCGGTCGTCGTCGACAACGACGTGAACTGGGCGGCGCTGGCCGAGCGGAACACCGCCCGCGACTTCGCTTACCTCTACTTGGGTGAAGGGCTGGGCTGTGCGATCGTCAGCGACGGCGAGGTCCGCCGCGGGCATACCGGCCTGACCGGTGAGATCGCCCACCTGCTGACCGTCGGGCCGGGTGGTCGCGCGGTCCGGTTGATCGAGGTCTTCGGCGAGCTGGGTCTGCGCCGCGACGGCTCGACCGCGATCGACGTCGAGCGGCTCCTCGACAGCGACCCCGCGACGCGGGAGCTCATCGGCCAGGCCGTTGCCGGTGTCGTCGCCGCCGTGGTCGCGCTTGCCGACCCGCAGGAGATCGTTGTTGGCGGTTCGTGGGGCCCTGCCCTGATCGGTAGCATCCGCTCGGCGACAACACCGATGCCGCGCGAGGTCCCCGTGCGGCCCGCCGTGCTGACCGGCGAGCCGGTTCTGGCCGGTGTGCGCGCGGAGGCGCTCAACCGCCTCCGGTCAGCCATCACGACGACATCCAACACCGTGAACGTTCGTGGTCAAGGCACTAGATAGGCGCGGCAGCCTACGGTTGCGGGGTGAAGCTTGACTACTATTCTGCCGCCGAAGGCGTCGACGTCGCGAGTGGCCGGGCAGACCTTTGTCACCTCGCTGACCTGGTAGCAAGCGGAGGCGAGCTGAGCCTTGCGCCGTCCGCTCACCCTCGGCATCTACGGGGTGTGCTCATCGAAGTGACGCAGGGCCCCGTCGTTATTGGTGTCGACGATCGCAGCTATCTCGGCATCCACGGTGGCGCGGAAAGCCGGTCGCTCCTCGCCGACCTGCTACGCGATGTAGCCAGCATGGACGACGGCGGCCACGTTCACCTGGAGTACTTCGAGGGTCCCCATTTCCTGGCACCAGACAGCGTGCCGCTCATCGTCAACAGTCCGCATGGTGGGATGCCTCGGAGCTGATCAAGCGATGCCACGCACGAAACCGCCCCACAACATCATTTTCATTAGGAGTTGTAAGGCTACGTTTGTAGGCATGCTGTAGATCGATGTGGAGCGTTGCGGGTCAGCTTGATGGGGTTCGCCGTAGTTCCGTCATTCGAGACCGGGCGCTGACCACATGGCCAGTTGAGCATGTTGAGGTTCTCGATGTTCAGGTACTGCTACCACGTCTCATCGTCGACGGCGCAGCCCGCTGTTTGCTCGCTGAGCGCCTACCGATCGGCGTGAGCGGCCGACGCTCCGCTCCTACCGCTCGGAGCGGCGACGCCGCTGCCTTCGTCGTGCCCCGGTCAGGCCCTCGAAAAGCCGAAGCAGTTCACGATGGTGCTAAGCGAGATTAAGGCAGCCCCTGGTGCCGCCGTTCGGGCGCGGCACCGTCGCCTCGGGCCGGCAGCAGACCGGGCGACGTGAGCGGGCGCTATCAGCTGTGTCGGCGACGCGTGAGCGACGACGGCGAGGTCAGCCGGCCGGGGTGGGGCTTGCCGGGACAGGTAGCAGGTTGCGCTCTGCGAAGACCTTCTTGGCGACGAGCGTGGCGTTGACGGCCCGCGGCACGCCGCAGTAGACCACCGCCTGCAGCAGCGCCTCGACTATCTCCGACGGCGTCAGGCCCGCGTTGAGTGCCCCGTTGACGTGCACTTCTAGCTGGGCCCCGGCATCACCGAGGCCGGTCAGAATGCCGAGGGTGAGCAGCTCCCGGTCCCGGCGCGCGAGCTGGGGCCGGACGTAGAGATCCCCGTAGGACCAGGCGACGGAGCGACGGCTGAGCTCGGGCGAGACGTCGGCGAGGGCTTCCAGGAGTCTTTGCGCGGCGCCGCCGTCGGCCTGTCGCAGCGCCTCAAGACCCCGCTCGTACTGCTCGTCCTCCGCCATGCTCACGCCCCACCTCTGCCAATCGTCCTGTCGGCTGGACCGGCGGGTACCCATTGCCGTGCCGGACAAACGGGTCGCGTCCCGCGCGTCGGTCGATAGGGGGCGCGGCCAGTGAGATCAAGGAGGAGGTCCTCCAAGCTGCTTTGCCGAACCAGGACGCCGCCCGAGACGAGGCCGACGCGCTCACCTCAGCCTGCGCGGCGTCGCGATGGCACCTCGAAGCAGGAGGCCGGCCCGACCCAAGGGCGTCAGGCGCTGATCAAGTTGACCGTGCTCGCTGACGGCTGCCGGCGGTGGCGTGCCAATATTAGGGGAGCAGGCTGGGGAGCAGACGGATGCACTGAGGAGTCGGCTGCTGGCCGAGTGTGCGGACCTCCCCGATGCCCGCCAGGGGCGGCTCGGCAGGGGCCGCCGCGCACCACGGCACAGCGGAGCATGTCGCCGCCTTTGGTCCGGGACTACGTCACCTCCACCTGACCGACGGCCGTCGCGACTGACAGGCCTCCGTGCCTGTCGCAATCAGCGCGATTGCAGCTCGGGCTCGCGATGGTTGAAGGGGGCGAGGCGGTGGTCCTGCTGAGGACGACCGGGCCAGCGCAAGACGTGTGTCCGTCGGGTCAGTGAATGCGGGGCGACGCGGTACGTCCTCAGCGGTACCCGTGTGGACGCCGTGCGCGAAGGAACACCGTGGCCATCGTGCGCCGCGTCGGCGTACCGGCCGCGGCCAGGGCGGTCATGTATGTGTCGAGACGCTCGCGATCGTCGTCGGTCAGGGCGGCGGCGATCGCTTCGCCGTACGTGGGGACCAGGGGGTTGGGTGCCACTCGCTTGAGTGCCTCCCAGTCCCCGATCGGGTCGGCGGGCACGTCGACCTGGGCGCGGTAGCTCAGCTCCACCGCCTCGAAGCCGGCGGATACTGCCCAGTCGACCAGGTCACGCTCGTCGAAGTCCATCATCGGTCGGGTGGTTTCCGCGGTGGTGCTCCGGTAGACGTCGCTGACCTTGGCGATCAGGTCGTTGACGGGCGAGTTGCCCAAGCCGAACAGATCATCGGGCCGGAGCCGCTCCGCGAAGCCGTTGATGGGCTCGAACAGGGACATCCGTCCGCCCGGCCGCAGGACCCGGAAGAACTCCGCGAAGGCGGCGGTCTTGCGGTCGGAGTAGATGAGCACCGAGCGAGTGGTCACGACGTCGACAGAGGCGTCAGCGATTCCGGCGAGGTCATCGGCCGGCGCGACCACAAAGTTGCACCGCTCGTCGCCACCGGCGGTGCGCCGGCACTCGTCGAGCACATCCGGTGAGACATCGCTGAAGATGACTCGGCCGTCCGGGCCGAGCCGATCCAGCGCGCCGAACGCGATCAGTCCCGTCCCGCAGCCCACGTCGAGGACCACGTCGTCGGCCACCAGCCCGGCTCCCTCAAGGACGCCATCACGGAACGCCGCCAGATCCAGGGCGTTACGGGCGCGCAGGCCCGCGCTGTTGCCGTCCCGGCGGGCAAGGAGCCACTGGGCCCACTTGTCCCTCGCCACCGGGTCAGCGTAACCCCCGACGCATACCCGGACGATCGTTCGCGAACAGCGAGAACGTGGAGTCGGGCAACGCCACGCCGTCGTCGGTCGCCGCCAGGCGGTGGCGCCGGACGCTGTGACGCGGCATCACGTTGTGGCGCGAATCGTTGTCTCCGGCCGGACGACAGGCGTCAAGCCCGGCTCAGGCCGAGCGCCTCGTCCACCCGGTCCAGCACCGTCATGTCGTCGTGGCCGACGCCGCGCAGCAGGTCGATGGCGGTCGCCCGGATCTGTCCGACGATCATGGTGACCGGCAGCGGCGGATCGGACCGCAGCAGGCCCGCGGCGATCCGGACCGCTTCCAGGGCCACCGCGTCGGCCCGCTGCGCATGCCGGTCGGCGTCGGCGCCGCTCAGGTCGCTGGCCAGCGCCTCCCCGGCCGACCGTACGGCGGCGGTCAGCGCGCCAATCGCGGCGGCCAGCTCCGGCGGTGTGGCGGTGTGCCGGCGGGTCAGGGTCACAGCGGCCCGGGCCAGCACCCGGATGTTGCGGGCGGCGTAGTCGAGCTGCCGCAGCGTCCCTTCCACGTCGGCGAGCTTGCCCAGGTGCCGGCGGCGCAGCCCCAGCCGCAGCGTCTCACCGGTGGCGAGCACGGCGGTCTGCAGCTGGGCGACGCAGTCGTCCACCTGCCGGGCTTGGTCCAGCGCGGCGCGGGCGGCATCCTCGTCGCAGCCCTGCAGCGCCGCGTTCACCTCATCGAGCAGGTCGGCCAGGTCGGTGTAGCTGCACCGAGCCTGGGCCACCAGCGGCGCCAGCGGGTCGCGGGCGGCCATCAGCTGGCTGGCGGCCAACGCGACCGCGCCGCCGATGAGCGCGTCGACGAAGCGGAACGGCATCAGCGTCCCGTGCGGTGCGGCGACCACGACCAGGTACATGGCCGAGACGGTGGCCTGCACGACCAGGGCACGGCGGGCACCGATCACCACGAGCGTCGTGGTGGTCAGTACCAGCACCAGCAGGACCGTGCCGGTGCCCGGGCCCAGCGCGTACACCAGCAGCTCCGCGACGAGCACGGCGGCGGCCACGGCGAGCAGGATCTCGACGGTCTGCCGCAGCCGTCGACCGCGGGACTCACCGAGCACGACGAGCGCGGCGGTCGGGGCGTAGAACGGGTCCGGGTGACGGATCACCACCGCTGCCACGATCCAGGCGACCACCGCGGCGGCGGTCAGCTCGACCACGGTCATCCCGTCGCCCCGCAACCGCGCGACGGCGTCGCGCCCCCACGTCCGCACCGGTGATACCCCTTCCGCCCAGCGGACCGGGGACGGCCGCCGCTTGATCTTCCGCGAGAACGGGCACTACCCCGCCCGTGACCTGCTCAATCGTCAGGTGGTGGGCGGCACTCGGGATGGAAGGCCGGTGACGCGCGGTCAGTCGTCTCCGTCGAACTCGGCCGCGTCGACGAGGCCGCCCAGGAACGTCTCGAAGTCGGGGGCGATGACGGTGATCTGGTAGTCCCACTCCTGGTCGACGTGTACGACCGTCGGCTCGCCGGGGGGTCGGTAGTCGAGAGCGATCATGTCGTGGCCCGCTGAGGGGCAGTCGGCGATGTAGACGCCGATGTCGGGGTAGGCCCACTCCGTCATCCAGAACGCGTTCCCGAGTTCGCCGCACAGGCTGAAGGAGGCGGTGTGACCGATCGCCGCCAGTGTGTACACCGCCACGTGGCCTGCCGACCAGGAGGTCCGGCTGGGCGAGGGGTGGGCGTCCCGGGCCAGCACCCCGCCGTTGTGGCGCCGGGCCAGGTCGACGTACGCAGCGGGTAGCTTGTGTCCGAGCTGCGCCTGCACCTCACGCAGAAGCTCGTCGGTGAGCGGGTTTTCCAACGGACCGGAGGTGTCGAAGATGATCGTGGGATCGAGCACGTGTCGACGGTAGTCGCTCTGCCAGGCTGAATTGACGGGCCCAGCTGGACGTCCGGCATGAGCTGCCTGAACCTCGACGACTCGGCGTGCCAACGCCAGCGCGTCCACGCCGGGGCGGTACAGCGACGCCCACAACTGGGCGTCAAGCTCTACTGCGGCCCTCTCCCACGGCTGCGCTGGCTCCGCCGGCTTTCCCTTCTCTTCCTTGACCCGTCGGTACACCGCTCGCTCCCGGGCTCTCCTCGCGAGGCCCATGAGGTCCGTGATCAGAATGAACGGCCGACGGTCGATCGGAAACGCCCAGGGCATGGTCCGGTGTCGTCCTCCACCACCAGCAACCTGCTCACCCCGAAAATTAGCCTTTCCCCCGGATATCCGCCCGTCGTGGTCTTCAGCAAGTTTTCAGGCCGCATGCCGCACCTTGGTCGACGTCACCGGCCGCCGATCGCGGTCGTCCGAGCGTCGACTGGAGTTTCCATGGAGTACCTGGCAACGCGTTCGCGGGGCTGGCTGACCAAGGTGCCGGCGATCACCGCCACGTTCTGGGTCATCAAAGTCCTGTCGACCACGATCGGGGAGACGTTCGCCGACTACCTCTCCGTCAACGTGGGGCTCGGCCCGCTCGTCACCACCGCGGTGATGATCGCCGTGCTCGCCGCCGCGCTCACCGTGCAGTTCCGTACGCGCAAGTACACCCCGTGGATCTACTGGCTGTGCGTGGTGCTCGTCAGCATCGTCGGCACCCAGATCACCGACTTCTTCACCGACACCCTCGGCGTCAGCCTGTACGTCAGCACCGCGGTCTTCTCGGTCATCCTGGCCGTGGTCTTCATGATCTGGTATCGCCAGGAGCGCACTCTGGCGATCACCTCGATCGACACACCGCGGCGCGAGGGCTTCTACTGGGCCGCGATCCTCACCACGTTCGCACTCGGCACCGCGGCCGGCGACCTGGCCACCGAGGCGCTCAGCCTGGGCTTCCGCAACGGCACACTGATCTTCGGCGGCCTCATCCTGCTCACCTGGATCGGCAACCGCGCCGGCGCTTCCACCGTGCTGACGTTCTGGATCGCGTACGTCCTCACCCGCCCGCTCGGCGCGTCCCTGGGCGACCTGCTGACCCAGTCCAAGGACTTCGGTGGCCTCGACCTGGGCGCCAGCGCGACCAGCCTGCTGTTCTTCGCGGTCATCCTGGTGCTGGTTGGCCGGGAGCAGGTGCTGGCCAATCGGCACGGGGTGGCGGCCAAGGGTGACGGTCCGCTCGGCGGACGCCGCCCGGACTACGCCTGGGCGGCCGCCGGTGTCGCGGCTGTCGTTATCGCCGGCTTCGGCCTCAGCGCCCTCCGCCCGGGGGCAGGCAGCACGGACGCGCAGACCGTCACCGTCGCTCAGCCCGACGGGGCGACGCAGGCTGCCGCCCAGCCGGTGCACCCCACTACCCGCCTGGGAGACCTGACCGGCTTCGCCAGGATCGCCGGCGACATGCAGGCCATGGTTGCCCGTAACGACCTCGCGGGTGGCCGGACCCGCGCCAAGGACCTGGAGGTGCGCTGGGACGACGCCGAGGCCGGCCTCAAACCCCGCGATCCGGCGAGTTGGCACAGGCTCGACAGCGAAATCGATGCCGTCCTGACCTCGCTGCGAGCCGGACAGCCGAGCCCAGCCGACTGCTCCGCCAACCTGCGGGCCCTCACCACCACCCTGAACCAATTCGACGGCGTGTGACTCCACGCCGACCCAGGCCGCCGGCCCATCTCAGTGCCCCCGCTGGGATGGGCCGGCCCACGGCTTTCAGCACCTCTTAAATGCGCCACCCAGGGAGATTGACCAGCGTGAACTATCAGCTCGTCGAACTGATCAACGGCGCCGCGGGTCGGGCCGACAGCGTAGACGACGTGATGGAGTTCGCCGCGACCTGGTTGATCTATCCGGGTTTCGCGGTCGCCGCCGTGCTCGGGGGCCGGGCCCTGCTCGACCGTCGGATCCGCCCGGTGGTCCAGCTCGGCGCCGCGCTCGTTCTGGCGTTCGGGTTCGCCGTCGTGCTCTCACACATCAGCGCCCAGGGGCGGCCGTTCCAGAGCCATCAGGTGCACCAGCTCATCGCGCACGACCCCGGTGTCTCGCTGCCCAGCGATCACGCAACGGCGGCGTTTACGCTGGCGTTCGGCGTGTACGCGTTCCTGGGCCGCCGCTGGGGTGTCGTGCGGGCCGTCGCGGCGCTGGCGATCGGCTTCGCCCGGATCTGGGTCGGCGTGCACTATCCGAGGGACATCGTCGCTGGGGCAATCATCGGCGGTGTGGCGGTCCTCGAAGTGGTGGCCGCCGCGCGGTTCGGGCTCGCGCTCGCGGCCACGAACAGGCAAGCGCACCAGAACGTAGAGCCCGCCTCTTCTCTCAATGCGTGGGTGCTCTGGTGAATCAGGGAACGATCTCCGCCGGACCCACGCTGGCCCGTCGTGCTGGTGGCGCTGGTCGCCCGGCTCGGGGAAAGCCGTGGGGGCGTGACGGCGTCGCTCCGGGCGATCCTGCAGCTGGTGGTCGTCTCGTTGCTGATCGCCGCCGTGCTGCGTTCCTGGTGGGCCACTGCCGGGTTCCTCGCGGTGATGCTGCTGGTCGCCGGCGTCACCGCGGCCCGCAGGGTGAGCACGTTCCGGCTCGGGTGGCTCGCGATCATCCCGATCACGGCCGGGGCGCTGCCGGTCGGCGCGCTGATCGTCGGGGCCGGAACGATGCCGCTGACCGAGGTGGCGGTCCTGCCGATCGCCGGCATCCTGATCGGCGGCGCGATGACCGCGACGTCGCTGTCTGGCCGTCGGACTCCAATGAGTTACGGGATCGGAAGGGCGAGTACGAGGCGGCGTTGGCGCTCGGCTTCCTGCCTCGCGAGGCCGCGCTCGAGGTGTGCCGGCCTGTCGCCGGTCAGGCCCTGGACCAGACCCGGACCGTGGGTCTGGTCACGCTGCCCGGTGCTTTCGTCGGAGTGCTGCTCGGCGGTGGCTCCGCCGTGCAGGCCGGCGCCACTCAGCTGCTGGTGCTGATCGCGTTGCTGGCGGCGGAGGCGATCGTCGTCGGGCTCACTCTGGAACTGGTTGCCGGCGGGATGCTTCGTCGGCCGGTGGCTCCATAGCCGTCCGCGGCCGGGCCGGGCGGAGTTACAGGAACAGCACACCGGCCGCGTACGCCACCCAGACCGCGACCTCGAGCCAGGTGGCCGTGGGTGTGATGTTGGCTGAATACGGGCGACTCTCCACCAACTAGAGGTGCTCGCAGTATGGAGAACAGCGACGGCCAAGTGCGTGGCCCAGGTCCCGCAGGAGGGTGCCCAGCCGCTCGGTCTCCTCGGCGGTGGGCGGAGTGATGGCTGCGCCAGCCGCAATGTGCTCTCCGGCCTCGTGCAGCGTGACGTACAGATCTTCGGCGGTTGCGCGGTCCAGCCGCAGAACGATGTCATCCCGCATCCGCAGACCCTAATCGCGCTTCACGCTCCACCGCTTCGGCAGGGCCGGAATGCGCGGCTTTGCTGCTGACAACGCGCACGGCGACGTCCACATATGCGGAGCCCCGCGGAGAGGCTTGAGTTGCTCGTGGGCTGGGGCGGCCGCAGCCGCCCCGATGACCCTACTGGCGTATCGGTGCGGATCGGGTTGGAGCTACGGGCGCGCTCGCAGGCGGCAGCGCCTGCCACGCAGCCGAGGGTCGACGCCGCGTGAGCACGGTTAAAGATCAAGCTAGGTCCCGCTCGTCCTGCCAGGTGCCGACCGGTGTGGCTTTCTGTGGTCCGTCTCTTGACTTCCCCTAAAGTCGGGCGTAAACAAAGCACAAGCAAAACGAAACGGCGGTGAAACAACAACATGTACGCCGAAGAACGACAGCAGGAGATCCTCCGCATCGCCCGAGAGATGGGCCGGGTCGAGGTGGCGGGCTTGGCCGACGGGCTCAACGTGACGTCGGAGACCATCCGCCGCGATCTCACCATCCTGGAGCGGGCCGGGGTGCTGCGTCGAGTCCACGGTGGAGCTATTCCGGTCGAACGGCTCGGGTTCGAGCCCGCGCTGGCGGCGCGTGACGCGGTGCTGATCGAGGAGAAGGAGCGCATCGCCAAGCTCGCCCTGAGCGAGGTGCCGGAGGAGGGCGCGATCATCCTCGACGCCGGCACCACGACCGCCCGGCTGGCCCAGCTGCTGCCGGTGGACCGAGAGCTGACCGTCGTGGTCAACTCGCCGGTCATCGCCACGACCCTCGGTACCTATGCCAACCTCAACGTCCTGCTGCTGGGTGGACGGGTCCGCGGGAAGACCCTGGCGACCGTCGACGACTGGGCGCTGTCGCCGTTGGCGGACCTCTACGTCGACGTCGCGTTCGTCGGGACCAACGGCATCTCGGTCGAGCGCGGGCTGACCACCCCGGACCCGTCCGAGGCTGCGGTGAAGCGGGCGATGGTTCGTGCGGCCCGCCGCACGGTGGTGGTCGCCGATCACACCAAGCTCGGCAACGATTACTTCGCCCGGTTCGCTGAGCTGGCCGACGTCGACCTGCTCATCACCGACAGCCGTGCCGACGTCGACCTGGTCGGTGACCTGGAGTCCGCGAATGTCCGGGTGGTACGCGCATGATCGTCACCGTCACCCTCAACCCCAGCCTCGACCGGGCCGTGGAGGTCGACTCACTCACCCGGGGCGAGGTCATCCGGGCTGCCACAGCTCACCTTGACCCCGGCGGCAAGGGCGTCAACGTATCCCGTGCACTGCTGGCCAACGGGGTGCCGTCGGTAGCGGTGTTGCCGTCCGGCGGTGACGAGGGCAATCAGCTCATCCGCCTACTCCAGGCGGAGGGTGTGGAGGTCCTCGCCGTGTCGATCTCCGGACGGACCCGTTCCAACATCACCCTGGCCGAGCCCGACGGCACGGTCACCAAAATCAACGAGCCTGGCCCGGCCATGTGCCGCGCCGAGTTCGACGAGGTGATCGACCGTGTGCTCGCCCGCGCCAGCGGTGCCGACTGGGCCGTGCTGTGCGGCAGCGTCCCGCCCGGCCTGCCCGCCGACGCTTACGCTCAGTTGTGCCGGAAGCTGCGCGCTGCCGGCGTCAGGGTCGCCGTCGATACCAGCGGTCCTGCCCTGCGCGAGGCCGCTCTGGCTGGGGCGACCCTGCTCAAGCCCAACCGCGACGAACTGGCCGAAGTGGTCGGCACCCCGCTGAAGGACCTCGGCGATGTGGTCGATGCCGCTCAGTGCCTGCGGGCATGGGGAGCCGGCACCGTCGTGGCCAGCCTCGGCGCTGACGGCGCTGTCCTGGTCAACGCCGAAGGGGTCCGCACCGGCACCTGTCCGGTCGCCCGGCCCCGTAGCACCGTCGGTGCCGGCGATGCGCTGCTCGCCGGGTTCCTCGCTGCGGGGGCGCAGGGTGCCGCCGCCCTCGCTGAGGGCCTGGCCTGGGGCGCCGCCGCGGTGAGCCTGCCCGGCAGCCGGATGCCCGGGCCGGCGGATCTGTTCCGCCACGACGTCACCATCCACACCTAGCCGGACGACCTTCTTCCCCCTGCGGCTGTCTGGACCGCCCCTCATGAAGGAGATACCCCCGTGACCTCCTCTTCCTACACACCAGAAGTAAAGGGCCAGGGCCCCAAAGCCACCGTGCAACGCCTCGGCGGCTACCTGGCCGCGATGGTCATGCCCAACATCGGCGCGTTCATCGCCTGGGGCCTGATCACCGCACTGTTCATTCCGACCGGCTGGCTGCCCAACAAGACCCTGGCGGAACTGGTCGGCCCGATCATCAGCATCCTGCTACCGGTGCTCATCGGCTACACCGGCGGCCGGCTGGTCCACGGCCAGCGCGGTGCCGTCGTGGGCGCGGTGGCGACCATGGGCCTCGTCGTCGGCGCGGACGTGCCGATGATCCTCGGCGCGATGATCATTGGGCCGCTCACGGCCTATCTCCTCAAGCTGTTCGACAGCCTGGTCGAGAACAGGATCCGCCCCGGCTTCGAGATGCTTGTCGACAACTTCAGCGCCGGCATCATCGGCGCCGCGATGGCCATCGGCGGCGTCTACGGCATCGGCCCGGTGGTCGAATGGCTCACCAAGCAGGCCGGCGCAGGCGTCGACTGGCTCGTCGGCAAGGACCTGCTGCCGCTGACCTCGGTGCTCGTCGAACCCGCCAAGGTGCTCTTCCTCAACAACGCCATCAACCACGGCGTATTCGGCCCGCTGGGCATCGCCGAGGCCGCCGACAAGGGCAAGTCGATCCTGTTCATGATCGAGTCGAACCCCGGCCCCGGCCTCGGTCTGCTGCTCGCCTTCATGCTCTTCGGCCCCCGCGCGCTGCGCCCCAGCGCTCCGGCCGCGATCATCGTGCAGTTCCTCGGCGGCATCCACGAGATCTACTTCCCGTACGTGCTGATGAAGCCGAAGCTGATCCTCGCCATGATCGCCGGGGGCGCGGCCGGCGTCGGCACCTTCGTGATCACCGGTGCGGGCCTGGTCGCCACCCCCTCGCCGGGCAGCATCTTCGCCTACCTCGCGGTCACTCCCAAGGGCGGCCACTTCGGGGTCATTCTCGGCGTCGTGATCGCCGCCGCCGTCACCTTCGCGGTCGCCTCGGCCCTGCTCGGCTTCGGGCGCGGCGAGCCCGCAGCGGACGCTGTCGGCCCGGACGAAGAGGTGGCTGTCCGCCCAGAGCAGGAAAGGGCTGTCGACCCCGACGAGACCCTCGACAAGCCGGCGAAGCAGGAGGTCTGAACAGATGCCCACCATCAACGGCACCGAAATCAAGAAGGTCGTCGTCGCCTGCGACGCCGGCATGGGCAGCAGCGTGATGCTGGCCAGCCAACTTCGGCGGCAACTGGCGAAGAATGCGGTGACCGTCGAGCACACCCCGGTCAACTCGATCCCGGCGGACGCAGACGTGGTCATCTGCCACCAGGGGCTCGCCGCGCGGGCCCGGGTCAGCGCCCCCGACAAGGTGATCGTGCCGATCCAGGTGTTCATCGGCGACCCGGCCGTCACCAGGGTCGTGAACGCGGTACAGCGCGGTGGTGAGCTGAGTGGCTGAGCTGCTGGCCCGTGACGCGATCCGGCTCGACGAGCGGGCCCGATCGCGGGACGAAGCGATCAGCCGCTGCGGCGCGGTACTCGTCGAGGTCGGCGCGGTCGCCCCGGCGTACGTGGACGCGATGCTCGCCCGCGAGCGGAGCGTCTCCACGTACATCGGGGAGGGCGTCGCCATCCCGCACGGCACGCTGAACAGCAAGGAGTCGGTCCAGCGCGACGCCCTCGCGGTGCTGCGCTTCCCGGACGGCGTCGACTGGGACGGCTTCGACGTGCGGGTCTGTGTCGCCATCGCCGCGGCCGGCGACGGGCACGTGGACATCCTGGCCCAACTCGCCTCGGTGTTGATGGACCCGGCGCAGGCGCAGCGGCTACGAGAGTCGACGAGCGCCGATGACGTGATCGCTATCCTCGAAGGGAACCCCTCGTGAAGGTTGTCCGATTCCACGCACCCGGTGACGTCCGCATCGAGGACGCGCCCGAGCCCACGCCGGGCCCCGCCGACGTGAAGATCCGCGTCCGCGCATGCTCCACCTGCGGCACCGACGTGAAGATCTCCCGCTTCGGCCACCACCACATCGCCCCGCCGCGCGTCATGGGCCACGAGATCGCCGGCGAGATCACCGAAGTCGGTGACGACGTCACGGGCTGGCGGCCGGGGGACCGGGTCCAGGTCATCGCCGCCATCCCCTGCGGTACGTGCGCCGAGTGCCAGCGCGGCCGGATGACCGTGTGCCCCAACCAGGTGTCGATGGGATACCACTTCGACGGCGGGTTCGCCGAATACGTGGTCGTGCCCCACAACGTCCTCGCCGTCGACGGGCTCAACCGGATCCCCGAGGGACTCAGCTTCGCCGAGGCGTCCGTCGCCGAGCCCCTCGCCTGCGTCCTCAACGGCCAGAACCTCGCCGGTGTGGGGGAGGGCGACGACGTGGTCGTCGTGGGCGCCGGGCCGATCGGCTGCCTGCATGTCCGCCTGGCCCGGGCGCGCGGCGCGGCCCGGGTGCTCCTCGTCGACCTCAACCGCGAACGCCTCGACCTGGCCGCCAACCTGGTGCAGCCGGACGCGGCGATCTGCGGCGCCGAGACCGACGTCGTCGACGCGGTGCTCAAGCTCACCGAGGGCCGGGGTGCCGACGTCGTCATTACCGCCACGGCCGCTGGCGCCGCCCAGGAGCAGGCGGTGCAGATGACCGCGCGGCAGGGCCGGATCAGCTTCTTCGGCGGCCTGCCGAAGGACAAGCCGGTCATCTCCCTGGACTCCAACCTCGTGCACTACCGCGAACTGACCATCGTCGGTGCCAACGGCTCCAGCCCGGAACACAACAAGGAGGCGCTGCGACTCATCGCCAACGGCTCCGTGCCGGTCGCCGATCTCATCACCCACTGCCTGCCGCTCGACCGCGCCCTCGACGCCTTCGGCATCGTGGCGCGCGGCGAAGCGATCAAGGTGACGATCGAACCGTAGGAGGATCCGTTGCCCACCAGAACAGTCCTCGTCGGCTCCGCCAGCGGGCTGCACGCCCGCCCGGCGGCGCTGTTCGTCGCCGAAGCGGCGAAGCAGCCGGTGCTGGTCACCATCCGCACCGGCGACAAAAAACCCGTGCCGGCCCGCAGCATGCTCGCCGTGCTGTCGCTCGGCGCCAGGAAGGGCACCGAGGTCACCCTGGAGGCCGACGGCGACGGCGCGCAGGCCGCCGTCGACACCCTGGCCGACCTCCTCGAACGTGATCTGGATGCCGTCGATGCGTGAACTTCGGGGAATCGCGGCCAGCCCTGGCGGTGCGGCGGGGCCGGTCTACCGGCTGGCTCCGCCGCCGGCCCTGCCGCCGTTGGCGGAGACCGTTGATCCCGCAGCCGAGAAGGCGGCCGTGCGGGAAGCGGTCCTCGCCGTCGCCGCCGACCTGACCCGTCGCGCCGACACCGCCCTGGACGCGACCGCCGCCGAGGTCCTGCGCGCCCAGGTGATGATGGCGCAGGACGAGACGCTCATCGACGCGGCCGACATCGCCATCGACGGCGGTGCGGACGCGCCGCACGCGATCACCGACGTGCTCGCCGTGCATCGGGCCGCCTTCGAAGCCGCGGGCGGGTACCTCGCCGAGCGGGTCAGCGACCTGGACGACCTGCGGGACCGCCTCGTCGCCGCGTGCCTGGGGCTGCCGATGCCGGGCGTGCCGAACCCTGGCCACCCGTACCTGCTCATCGCCCGCGACCTGGCGCCCGCCGACACCGCCGGCCTCGAACCGGCCCTGGTGCTGGGCCTGGTCACGGCCGAGGGCGGCCCGACCAGCCACACCGCGATCCTGGCCCGGACACTCGGCATCCCGGCCGTGGTCCGCTGCGCGGGCATCCTGGACGTGACCGACGGCACGCTGGCCACTCTCGACGGGGCGAGCGGCGTCGTGGTGGCCGGCGTCTCCGCCGACACGGTGACCACTGTCAACGCGGACCGACTCGCGGAGATCGAACGCCGCGCCCGCTCCCAGGGCCCGGGGCGGACCGCAGACGGCCATCCCATCGCGCTACTGGCCAACATCGGCTCCGCCCGCGACCTCACCGGCGAGGTGGAAGGCGTCGGCCTGTTCCGCACCGAGCTGCTCTACCTCGACCGCAGCGACCCGCCGTCGCACGAAGAGCAGGTCGCCGCGTACCGCGACGTCTTCGCCGCGCTGCCCGGCCGCAAGATCGTCGTACGCACCCTCGACGCCGGCGCTGACAAGCCGCTGCCGTTCCTGCGTCTGGCCGATGAACCCAACCCTGCGCTGGGCATCCGCGGCCTGCGGGTCGCGCGGCAGACACCCGCCGTACTCACCACGCAGCTGGCCGCGATCGCGACGGCGGCTGCGGCGGCGGACGCCGACGTGTGGGTGATGGCGCCGATGGTCGCCACGGCGGCGGAGGCGGCCGCGTTCACCGAGTCCTGCCGCGAGCACGGCCTGCCAACCGCCGGCGTGATGATCGAGGTGCCGGCCGCTGCCCTGCGTGCCAGCCAGGTGCTTCGCCACGCGGACTTCCTCAGCATCGGCACCAACGACCTCAGCCAGTACACGTTCGCCGCTGACCGCATGTGCGGCGACCTCGCTGACCTGCTCGACCCGTGGCAGCCCGCGCTGATCGCGCTCCTCGCCTCCTGCGCGGCAGCCGGCGTCGAGGCGGGCAAGCCAGTTGGCGTGTGTGGAGAGTCCGCAGCGGATCCCAACTTCGCTCTGGTGCTGGCAGGCCTGGGCATCACCAGCCTGTCCATGGCGCCCCGCAGCATTCCGGCGGTGCACGAGTCCCTGGCCGCGCACACCCTGGACGAGTGCCGCCAGATCGCCGGGGCGGCCCTTGCTGCCCCCAGCCCGGAGGCAGCCCGGGCGGCGGTGGCCGCGCTTCGCGCCAGCTCCGGTTGGGCGACGGCGTTTCCGTGCGGCGAGCCGGTCGTGGCCACCGGCGATTCGTCGTTCAGATCGTCCAGCCCCAGGGATCGCTAAGGGATGTCTCGTGACCCGACCTCCATCTCGGAAGTGTGACCGCTGAACCATCTGGTCGGGGTAAAGGGCATGGCCGGTCGTCAAGGACTGGTGCCGGCGAGGCCGGATTGGTGGGGCCGGATCGTCGGCAGGTACTCATCCGACGCCTGCGCCGCAGCCGAGGTGATCGGCTGCTCTACAGTCGGCTGCATCGGTCGACGGGAGGGCCCTTCATGGACGCAAGCGACGGGACGATGTTCCGTACGTCCGCCCGCCTCATGTTCCTGTTCAGGCTGGTGATCGGCTTGCTGGCCTGGGCTCTTGTCCAAGTCGTCCTATCACTCGTTGCTGGGCGGCCGCCTGCCGACCTGACGAACATCGTCGCGTCAGGCGTCCTCTACGCCGTCCTCCTCAGCGCTTTCTCGCTCGCCCTGCACCGAAGGAACTGGTCATCTGTCGACGTAACCGGTCCGGCGTTGAGGCTCGCCGAGCGGGGGCGGATGGCCGTTCTCCCGTGGCAGGCCATCCAGTCGGCGATGGTCCGCCGTCCTGGTCCGTTCGCCGTCCTTGAGGTCACTCTGCTCCCCGCAGCGGTCGTGCCGTCTGCCACGACACTTCGTCCACGGCTCCGTGCGGGACAGCCTGTCTACACGGTCAGCGTCGGCTTGCTTAGGCCCGCGACCGGCGTCCTGCGCGCCGAACTTGCCCGGCACCTGCCCCAGGTAGCCTCCCAATCCTGAATCCTGCCAAGCGAACGCCCCGTAACCCCGATGATCATCCGGTAAGGACGATCATCGAGGATGCCTGTGTGCAGGTGATCTCCGCAGCCCACCCGGAGTGGATCTTCCCGTTCACGGGTCTGCAGCCGGCCCCTTAGGTCGCCCGCAGCTGGGCTCTGCCGTACGGTCGACGCAGCAGGTCGCCGGGTCCGCGCCGGCGGATCGGGTGCGGGCCTGGGCGCGCTGGTGCTCTGGGGGACTCCAGCGGTACGCCTCGGCGAGCGTCTCCCGGCGGCGCCGGCGGAGGCGCCGATCAGCGGGACGCGGCGACGTCGCTCAGGATCCTCGCCAGCTCGTCCGGGGCGTCGCGCATGAGGTTGTGGCCGCCGGCCAGCGCGTGCGTGGTCCAGCGGGGGTCCTCGCTCAGCCTGCGGTAGGTCGGGGTGAACGGCGACTGTCGGCATCAGCGAGTACGGCGGGCGGCGCCCCAGCGAACTCTCCGGCGGCCAGCAGCAGCGAGTCGCGGTCGCCCGCGCGCTGATCACCCGTCCGGACATGGTGGGCAGCGGACGAGCCGACCGGCGCGCTGGACACCCGATCCAGCAAACGGGTTCTGGAGTTGCTGCGAAACGTCGGTACGCCGGGAAGCTCGCGTCGCCGGCACGGCGTCGTGCCCTGCCCTGATTGTCGCCGCCCACGCCACGACAGCCGCTCTACCTGATGCCCGATGGTACGGGGTAGCGGTCCACCCGAGTGCCGACGCACAGGCGGCGGCACGGCGACGCCAGGGGTTGTGGCGGGTCGACACGGCCTGATGCGCGGGGCCGACCGTGGCGGTGCCGCGATCGAATTCGGTGGCGGCGGTCGCAGCGGACGTGCGAACCTCAAGACGCCGCACCGCTGCACCCCGGTGGAGCACGTCGGCCACAACGACCATGACGAGGAGTGACAATGCGAGCAGCTTCCACGTTCCGGACCCTTGACCGTCCTACCGTGGAGTTCTGCTTTGGCATTGTTGAACCTTGGAATCGTCGCCCATGTTGACGCCGGCAAGACCAGCCTGACCGAGCGCCTGCTCTACGAGGCAGGCGCCGTGTCCCAGTTGGGCAGCGTCGACGCCGGCACGACACGGACCGACTCGATGGAGCTGGAGCGCCGGCGCGGCATCACCATTCGGGCGGCCGTCACGTCGATCGCCATCGGTGATCTGAGCATCAACCTGCTGGACACCCCCGGCCATCCGGATTTCATCGCGGAGGTCGAGCGGTCGCTGGCAGTGCTCGACGCCGCCGTGCTCGTGGTGTCGAGCGTCGAGGGGGTCCAGCCGCAGACCGTCGCCATCTGGCGGGCGCTGCGCCGCATCGGTGTACCGACGGTCTTCTTCCTGAACAAGGTGGACCGCCGCGGCGCCGACGTCGACCGGGTGCTGACCCAGGTACGCCAGCGGCTCGGGGCGCGTCCGGTATTGCTCACCACGGTCACCGGCCAGATCGGGCGCGACGTCCGGGTGCGGGCCGTCGGCCTCGACGCCGAACCGGTGCTGGAGGCGGTGGCGGAGGTCGACGACGCGGTGGCGGCGCGGTGGCTGACAGACGAGCCGGTACGCATCCGCGACGTCCGCCGTGCGATCCGGAACGCGGTGCGCCGCGCCGAGCTCACCCCGGTGGCGTGCGGTTCGGCGATCACCGGAGCAGGGGTACGGCAGCTGTGCCATCTCCTCGCCGACCTGCTGCCGCGTGGCGAGCAGCGGGACGGTCCGCTGGCGGGCACGGTCTTCGCCGTCGATCGGGACGGCCACGGCCGGCGGGCCTGGCTGCGATTGTGGTCCGGCCGTCTGCGGGTGCGAGATCGGGTGCAGCTGGCCGGGGCCCGCCCGCAGACGGTGACCCAGATCGCCGTCATCGAGCCCGAAGGCGTGCTGGTGCGCCCCTCGGTGTCCGCCGGTCAGATTGCCGCGGTGCGTGGCGTCTCGGCCCGGATCGGCCAGCACATCGGGGACCCGCCTCGGCGGCACGGCTATCGGTTTCCGCCGCCCACCCGGCAGGCGGTCGTCGAGCCGGTGAATCCGGAGCAGCGCCTGGCGATGTTCGCCGGCCTGGCCGAGCTGGCCGACGAGGACCCGCTGGTGGACCTGCGGCTCGACGAGCAGCAGGCGGAGGCGGTGATCCGTCTGCACGGGGAGGTCCAGAAGGAGGTGCTGGCCGCCCTCCTGGAGGACCGGTACGGCGTCCGGGTGCGCTTCTCCGGCACGCTGACGGCCTGCATCGAGCGGGTCGTCGGCACCGGAGCCTTCGAGGAGCGGGTGCACGAGCGCGGCAACCCGTACCTGGCCGGGCTCGGGCTACGGATCGAGGCCGCCCCGGTCGGGCACGGCATCGACTTTCGTCCCGGTGTCGAACCCGGCCGGCTGCCACCGGCATTCGTCGCCGTCACGGAGGAGGGCGTGCGGGCCGCGCTGCGGCAGGGTCAGCACGGCTGGCCAGTCACCGACTGTGTGGTAACCATGACGGCCTCCCGGTACCTCCCGCGACAGAGCAGGCCGCATCAGAAGTTCGACAAGTCCATCTCGACCGTGGCGGCGGACTTCCGCAACCTCGCCCCGGTCGTGGTCGCCGCGGCGCTGCGCCAAGCCGGTGCCCGGGTGTGCCAGCCGATCGAGCGGTTCGACGTCAACCTTCCCCAGCACGCGGTGGAGGCGGTGCTGGCGCTGCTCGTCAGGCGGGGAGGGGTGGTCCACGAGACCGCCGTCGCCGGCGGTTACCTCGAGGTGAGCGGCACCCTGCCGTCCTCCCGGGTGCCGCAGGTCGTCGCCGCTCTTCCCGACCTCACCGGCGGGGAGGCTGTCCTGACCACGACCTTCGACCACTACGCGCCGGTCACCGGCGAGGACCCGCCGACCTTGCCCCGGCGCGGACCGGACCCGGGCGACCGGGAGGCGTGGTTCCGTGCCGTACCGCGGTAGGCCGGCCGTTCCGACCGCGAGCGGGTTTCCACAGGTCAGGGCCTGTGGAAACCCTCCGCCGAACCGGTCGTCAGCGCTCCGCCGGTGATGCCAGCGCCGGCGATCGGGCAGGGCTGTCGTTCACTGCCCGAGAGGGCGGTAGCGGAGGTGTACGACGCCGTTTCGGAATCGGCGCTGATCGATCAGCTCAAGGTTGGTGCGTGTGCCGGTCGGCAGCCCTGGCTTGCCCCCGCCGACGACAACGGGCCAGATGAACAGCTGGCACTCGTCGACCAGCCCGGCCTTGAAAGCCTGCGCCGCGAGGTTGGCACCTCCTACGGTGAGATCGCTGCTGGCCGTCGCCTTCAGTTCGTGTACCGCGGCGGGGTCGAAACGGCGTTCGAGTCGGGTGTCGGCAGTTGACACCGCGGCGAGGGTCGTCGAGTAGACGACTTTGTTCGCCGCCTTCCAGACGCTCGCGAAGTCGGCCGTGAGGTCAGACTGCGCGGCCAGAGCCGGGTTGGTCTCCCAGTGGGCCATCGATTCGTACAGGCGCCGGCCGTAGAGGAACGTGCCGACGGACCGAAGGAGGTCGGTGTAGAGCACGAATAGCTCATCGTCCATCGGCAACCAGTTGAACGCGCCGCTTTCGTCCTCGATGTAGCCGTCAAGCGATACGTTGTTCACGTAGATCAGCTTCGCCATGCCTCTACCCCTCAATGATCAGCTGCAAGGACCTGGACATTCGCCAACGCGGCGTCCAGCTTGGTGAACGCCTGGCGCCAACCCTCCTCGCTGGGCTGTGTCAGGTGCTCGGGCAGCCACTGGCGGATCTCCAGTCGCGTCCGCCCGTCGGATTCGTCGTGGAACTCGACCCGCAACCTCGTCTCGAACGGCTCGATGCCCTCCTGCAGCCGGCCACTGACGTGCATGACGCCTTCGAGCAGTTCGCCGTCGGCGACGTCGGTGAGGTCGACGTGGACGTGGACGCGAAGGTCGGGTGTGGCCGCATTGACCTCCGTCCACCGTTGAAAGCCCCCGGGGCGTACGTCGAACTCGATCTCGTCGCGCGGTAGTGAGTTGCCGATCGGGCCCCACCACGCCGCCAGGTGGTCAGGGTCGATGAAGGCTTGGTAGACGAGCTTCCGTGGCGCGTCGAACACGCGAGAGATGACGAGCTGCGGAGTTTCGGCGTTCATTCGAGCTCCCGGGTGTCGTCGGCCATCTGATCCGTTGCCCGTCCGGCGGCCTGCACCGCGGCAAGGTGGGCATCGAGGCGGGTGAGGGACGAGTCCCAGAACCGCCGGTAGTGCTCGATCCAGTCGGCCGCCTCGCGCAGCGGGGCAGCCTCGAGGCGGCTCTCGCGCCACTTGCCCGACCGCGATCGCGAGATGAGCGCGGCGCGTTCGAGCACCTTCAGGTGCCGGGACACCGCTGGCATCGAGATGGAGAAAGAAGCGGTCAGATCGGTGACCGTGGCGTCGCGTTCGGCCAGCTCGGCGAGGATCGCGCGTCGAGTCGGGTCGGCGAGCGCCGAGAACACCGCGCTGAGCTGATCGGTGCCACCCACCCGAACCGTCCCCCTTCACTTAACGGACCTGTTAAGCGTATTGAGGTGCCGATGATGTTGTCAACGGATTCGTTCGCCTGGGCCGGCTCGGCTCCCGCCACCAGCGCTGACGTACGCCGGACGCGGACAGCCCCTTCAGTAGGGGTGGCGACTACTGCGTGAGGATCAGCTGTCCGAGTTCCTGGGTGCATCGGGTGAGCGCGACGTAGAGGCCGTTCCAACCGCGCGGCTCAGCGGCGATGCCCTGGGGGTCAATGAGGAGCGTCGCGTCCCATTCCAATCCCTTGGACTGGGTCGCGGTGAGCACTGGCACATCACTCAGCACGGCCAGGAGTTCGGCGATGCGGTCGGCGGGAGCGATGACGCCGACCGTGCCGCCGTGCCACCGCTGCTGCAGCTGCCGCACTGCTTCGGCGGCAGCACCAGCAAGATCAGCGGGTGCGATCGTGAGCTCCCAGGGGGCGATGCCGGAGGAGCGTACCGCCCGTGGCGGCGTGTTGTGGCTGCCAGCCTTCTTCAAGACCGGTTCGGTGAGGTCCATGACCTCGCGCGGGGTCCGGTAGCAGATGGTGAGTTCCGCGGCGGTCCAGCGGTCTCCGAAAACGGCCCGCACCGCTTGTGCCCAGCTGGTGTGCCGGTGGGCTGCCTCCGCCTGGTCGATGTCACCGACGGCGGTGATGGAGCGGCTGGGACAGCGCCGCAGAACCATTTGCCACTGCATCTCGGACAGCTCCTGCGCCTCGTCGATGACGACGTGGCCGTACACCCAGCCACGCTGCCGGCGAGCGCGGTCGGCAACGAACTCGCCCTGTGGTTGCGGGGCGTCGACCTCGCCGAGCAGGTCGGCAATGGTGTCGAGCAGGGGAATGTCGCTTGATGCCCATCCGGCGGGCTCGGCCGCGACGGCGGTGATCTCCTCGGTGGACAGCTGCGGGGCGAACCGGGCCAGCAGGGTGCGGTCGGTCAGGAGATCACCCAGCAGGGTTTCCGGGTCGAGGGTGGGCCACCATGCCTCGATGAACCGGGCGATGGTGGCGTCCTCGGCGATACGACATCGCGCAACTGTTCGGTCTCCTCCTCGGAGAGCAACCCGTCGATGTCACTGCCGGTGGACGTCCGGGCGGAGTGGTGGTCATTCCCCATGTCCCTGTCGACGCGAGCGAGGATGTCCTCGAAGCCCTCCTCCATCTCGTCCATCAGCGCCTCGCGCTGCTCGGCGACGACATCGGCGAGTAGGTGATGCAACTGCTCGGCGAACGGCGCGCGGGCGCGGTGGTAGGGGCGTCCCTGCACCGCCGAGGCGAGGGCGTGCGCCACAGTTGTGGCTGCGATGACGTAGAACTCGCCCTCCCAGCGCAGCTTCAGCTCGCGGGGCCGGGGAAGCAGCGACGTGACGTAGTTTTCGAGCGCGGGCTGCCAGAGGGCGCGGCCCTTGATCTCGGCGAGAGGCCAGCTCTCGTCGCGGCCCACCTGAACGTCGGTCAGCAGGGTGTCGCAGGTCGCCGAGACGACGTCGGTCTCACCGAGCGCGGGTAGCACCTGGGCGATGTACTGGAGGAACCGCGGCGAGGGGCCCAGAACCAGGACCGCCTGGTCGGCCATCTTGCGGTGGGTGAACAGCAGGTACGCGACGCGGTGCAGGGCGACAACGGTCTTGCCGGTGCCGGGACCGCCCTGAACGATCAGTGGGCCGGTCGCCTCCGCCCGGACGATGTCGTCCTGTTCGCGTTGCAGCGTGGAGATCGCTGTCGACATGCGGCCGGTGCGCCGCTGGTCGAGGGCGGCCAGGAGAGCGCCTTCGCCGACGAGTTCCGCCGTCGTGGTTCCGTCCAGAGGCTCGTCGTCCACGCCGACGACGACCGATCCCGTCGTACGGATGTGTCGGCGCCGTGCCTGACCCTGTGGGTCGACAGCCGTCGCGGTGTAGAACGGCCGAGCTGCGGGAGCGCGCCAGTCCACCAGCACTGGCTCGCTGCCCTCGCCGTCGTCGCGGAGACCGACACGGCCGACGTGGCGCACGGTGCCGTCAAGACCGTCGAGGCGGCCGAAGACCAGCCCTTCCTCTGCTCGCTGGAGCTCGTCGAACTGCTGGCGGAGCATGCGCTGCCGGGCCAGCGCCAATGCGTCCAGCGCCTCCGACGAAAGCTCGACCTGTAGCTGGTCGACCAGCTTGTCGCGCCGGGCCGTGGCCACGTCGAGAAACGCCTGTTCCTCGGCTATCGCGGATCGGCGCGCGACGCCCTCCGCGGTAGAGGTCGGTGGTTCGCTGACGCCAGCAGTGCCGTTGTTCAGAGCAGACTTCCGGCGCATTCGCAAGTCCTTGTATGGGTGTCCCTCGGCCCGGACGAGCCGCAGTGCGGTCGGCGGCAAGCATAGGTTTGTGTTTCCGTCATCGGCCAGGAAATCCGCCGGCAGGGAGGGGAATCTCAATACCTTGCAGTTCGGGTTCGCGTGTGGCCTCAATGAAGTGATCTCAGCAAAGGGTTGGACGGCACTGACGCTTCGCGAGCTGCTCGTCTTCGGGGCTGGTGGAGTCTGGCCGTGGGCCGGACTGGGGAGACGCTGCTGGTGACATCGGGGATGCTGTGGGTATGACTGAGGAACTGAGAGATCGTTCCGTGCCGTCCGGCGACACGGTGTCCGCTTCGCCATCAGTGATCTCTGTGATGCTGATCGTCCCGGATGCTGACGCTGCGGTCGCCTGGTACAAGGCTGCGCTGGGCGCGACAGAGCTGTGGAACCTTGGTGGCGTCGCCGGCCTTGAGATCAGTGGCGCGGCCTTCTTCCTCCATGAGGTCAATCCCGAGAACCCCACAGAGACCAGTCCCGGCCAGGCGGGGGTCACGAGCACCCGCATTGAGGTGTTCGGCGATGATCCCGACACCTTCATCGAGCGCGCCGTGGCCGCGGGCGCGATCGCCGGAGCGGGAATCGAGGATCACCACGTGCCCTGGGGGACGCACCGTCAAGGTGGCTTCACGGACCCGTTCGGTCACAAGTGGTCAGTAGGCGACAAGTCACCTCTGGGTCCGTTCCCACGCTGATTGGGCCGGCCCTTCGAATGCGACGCAGGATCGCGTACGGCGGCATGGCCTGCGATCTGGCCAGCTCTGATGCGAAGTGTCAATGCCGGAGCTGGAGCCCGGAAATGGGTCGTCGACACGGACCCAACCGTCCAGAGCGGACGGTGCTGGACTCGGCGTGGAGTCCTCGGCAGAAGAAGATCTGCCGAAATCTACTTCACCAGTCCCGACTCCACGTGATCGCTTATCGTGCCATGCTCGACGTCCCCAAGGGAACTCGTGCACCACCTTGCCCGGCTGCTGGCCACCGAACACCGCGCCCGCGGCACCCGAAAGAGCACCAGGGCGCTGACCTGCTTTCGTCAGGCGCTGATGGTGCTGGTCTGGTTCCGCAAAGGCGGGGACAAGACCCTGCTCGGCGCTGGATTCGCCGTGTCGAGGGCCACGGCGTACCGCTACATCGCCGAGGCCATCACGGTCCTGTCCGCTCAGGGCCCCGGACCTACACACCGCCCTGCGGCGGGTCGCGGACGAGGGCTGGTCCCACGTGATCCTCGACGTCGGCGACATCGTCCGCGCCAGCCTCGTATTGACCCATTTCGAACACCGATACCTGCCCGATTCCCGCTGAGATCACCTCAATCAATCTCGATTCGTTCATTGACAGTCCGAGGGTCATCTGATCTCGCAGGAGTTTTACGGCACGGACGCCTTCGGCCGCAGCCTGGGCTACCTCAGCCAGCGGCCTGTGTAGCCACCGCGACCCACTCGGTACGGCCCGGCGGGTAGCCTGACACCGCAGCGCCCCTGTCCCTCGAAACGGGTCAAGCCCGTCAGCCGATCGTGGAAAGAACACTGGAGGTTCCGTGGCCAAGGGCTACTGGGTCAGTGCCTACCGCACCATTTCAGACCCTGAGAAGCTGACTGCCTACAACAAGCTGGCCGCTCCAGCCGTCCAGGCCGGGGGCGGGCGGGTCCTCTCCCGCGGCGGTCGAGTCGTCGCACACGACGCCGGAATCGCCGAGCGCACCGTCCTGATCGAGTTCGACAGCTTCGAACAGGCCGTCGCGGCACACGAGAGCGAGGCCTACCAGGAGGCGCTGGTCGCCCTCTCCGACGGCGTCGAGCGCGACTTCCGCATCATCGAAGGCATCGACTGACCGGGGCGACCGCGCCAACGCCAGCGATTTCACCTTTCTGAACGACTCCTGCGCTTGCCAGGCGTCGTTGCGGCGGGATGAGGGCTGACGCAACTCCTCTGGCGACCGGCTCGTTGGTGACACGGGGCGGACGGAGGCGGACGATGGCGGCGGGGCGGGGTGCCGAGCTGCTGCGCCCTCCCACCAGTTCGGGCCGTGCCACTTTCCTGGAGCTGTTCTTCGATCTGGCCTTCGTCGTTGCCCTCACCCGGGTCTCGCAACGATTCGCCACCTTGAGCGATGACACTGGCTGGGCGCTCGTCACCGGGTTCGGACGTACCCTGCTGCTCTTTCTGGCGCTCTGGCTGGTCTGGTCGCACACCGCCTGGATCACCAGTCGCTACGAACCAGAGCAACCGATCATTCAAGCCGTCGTGGTCGGCACCATGTTCGCCGGCCTGATCATGGCGGTGACGTTGCCACGCGCCATGGAGGAGCGAGCGCTCCCGTTCACGGCCGCGTACCTGATGGTGATGGTGGTGCGGCCAGTGGTGATCGCCGCCGCGCTGCGTGGCCACCCGCGACGGCTGGTGCCGATCCGACTTGCCGTGTGGGCCTCGGCGAGCGCGCCGCTGTGGCTGGCCGGCGCGCTGGGCCCGGACCGACTCCGCCTGCCGCTGTGGGCTGCCGCACTCGCCGTCGACTACCTCGCCTGGGCCCTGGGCTGGCCGCTGCCGTGGCTCGGGGTGTCGAAAGTAGGTCGGTGGCGGATCGAGGGGACCCATCTCGCGGACCGTTATCAACAGATGTTTCTCATCGCACTCGGTGAGTCGATTCTGGTTATCGGCGTGGTCTTCAGCGGCGCGGACTATTCCGCGGAGCGGGCCGCCGCCTTCGCGGTCGCGTTCGTCACCAGCGCGCTGCTCTGGCGGATCTACTTCTACCGCGCCGGTTTGCTGTTGACGCAGGCGTTCGGCCGAGCGGGTATGCCGGGCCGGCTGGGCGCGGTGTTGGAACGGACGCATCTGTTGATCGTGCTAAGCGTGCTCGTCACGGCGGTCGGCTACGAGCTGGTGATCGATCATCCGTTCGGGCAGCCGCGGCCCAGTTGGCTGCTGTTCGTGGTGGGCGGTCCGATGCTCTTCCTCGTCGCCCGTATGCGGCTGGAGTACGAGATCTTCGGCCGGGTTTCCCGACCCCCCCATGATCGGCTTGGTGGCCCTGCTGCTGTTCACGCCGGCGTTGGCCCGTTGGACGCCGATGGCCGGGCTGAGCGTGGTGGCCGGAGTGCTGGCCCTGGTCGCGCTACTCGACGCGCTGCGAAGCCGGGGGCAGCCGCTGGAGGGTCCCGCCTCGCCGATCGGACGGGAGACGTCCGGAGATCGCGACTCCGAGGCGTGACGCGGCGGTCCTGCGCACCTGCTGCGCGGGCGGAACCACGTGGCGAGGACGGCGGCTGACGCGATCTCCGTGTCCAACACCGCCACGGCCGAAGCGGAGGCGAGGCGGTCGATCGCCGCGATGACCCGTGTCGCCGGGTAATCGCCCGGCGTGGCACGCACCGGGCGCGGATGCCGCACCTGCGCTGCTGTCACAGGTAGTGGCGAGCCCCAACTCGATCAATAGTGGCCAGATAGAACGGTCGGTCTTGACGGCAGAAGTGTCGGTCGGTACGGTTCTCAGGGACAGAACGTTCGTTCCATCTAGCGCAGCCGGGTGCGCGGCTGTCCCTGAAGGAGAGCGCCATGCCTACCAAGATCACCCTCGTTATCGGTAATCCCGCCGACCCTGTCGAGTTCGAGAAGGTCTACGCCGACGTGCGTCGGGCCGCGGAGACATTCCCGAAGGTTCAGCGGGTCGAGTCAGCCAAGGTGTGGCCGAAGGAGGACGGCACGCCTACTCCCGCGTACCGGACGCTCGACCTGTACTTCGCCAGCTACGAGGACGCCTCCGCCGCGGTCGCGACGCCCGCTGCCGGCGCCGTCTTCGGTGGGCTCCAGGGCGCTCAGGTGGAGATCACGGGGCTGTTCTCCAACATCGAGTAGCACCGCCGTCTTGTCCCGGCGGTGGCCCGCACCCGCTGGGCGTCCCTCCGCTCCGGAATCACCGAGAGGATGACCATGACCACCCTTGCCGTTCCCGGCATCTCGACGACGGCCGCTGTCTTGCGGCGGTTGTATTTCGGCCGCTTCGCCTTCGCAATCGTCTGGGCTGCCGTGACGTTTCCACTCGCCCAGCACCTCAACCCCCTCACCGTCGCGCTGCTCGTGCTCTACCCGCTGTTCGACGTGGCCGCCGCCATCGTCGATGTCCGCGCGTCGCGGGCCACCGGATCGCCCACCCTGCTGTACGTGAACGTCGCGATCAGCCTGCTCGCCGCGGTGGGCCTGGGCATCGCCGGCGCGTCCGGCATCCCGGCGGTCCTGCGTGTCTGGGGCGCCTGGGCGGTCGTGGCCGGGCTGGTTCAGCTGATCGTGGGCGTCACCCGCCGCAAGATGGGTGGCCAGTGGCCGATGATCATTAGCGGTGGCATCTCCGTCATTGCCGGTGGATCGTTCTTCGCGGCTGCCTCCGCGGACAACCCGGCGCTGACCAACGCGATCGGCTACGCCATCCCCGGCGCTATCTTCTTCCTCATCGCAGCCATCCGCCTCGGCCGCGCCGCGAAGGGGAACTGACGTGCAGAACGCCACGTACGACGTCATTGTCATCGGCGCGGGGCCGGTGGGGGAGAACGTCGCCGACCGCGTCGTGCGGGGCGGCCTGACCGCCGCGATCGTCGAGCGGGAACTGGTGGGTGGTGAGTGCTCGTACTGGGCCTGCATGCCGACCAAGGCGTTGCTGCGCAGCCAGACGGCGCTCCGGG
>NZ_JBFAPG010000018.1:0-30737 GCF_040675595.1 Micromonospora sp. NPDC049580 | reverse complement strand
GTCGGTCGCCCGGAGACGTCCGTGGCGCCCGACCGACGACCTCACCAAGGCCCTGGGCAAGGACACCGCCCGCACCAACGGCCGCCGCTGACCCCGGACACAGCAGCGCAGCGAGCGCCGGCGACGCGGGTTTCCCCGCTCGCCGGCGCTTTCGCGTCTCAGAGCCTTTCGCGCCGGCCCGCGCCGTCGCGGGTCAGAGCCAGCCGTTGCGGCGGAACCAGCGGTAGAGGGCCAGGGAGACAGCGAGCATCAGAGCCAGGGCCACCGGATAGCCGTACGTCATCTTCAGCTCGGGCATGTTGTCGAAGTTCATGCCCTCGACGCCGGCGATGGAGGTCCAGACCGCGGCGATGGCCGCCCACGCGGCGATCTTGCGCATGTCGTTGTTCTGGTCGACGGTGACCTGGGCCAGCCGCGCCTGCAGGATCGAGTTCAGCAGGTCGTCGTACGAGTTCACCTGCTCGACGGTGCGGCTCAGGTGGTCCTGCACGTCCCGGAAGTACCGCCGGATCTCCTTGGGCACATCGCGGTTGACCTGGGAGGTCAGGTTCATCAGCGGCCGCTGCAACGGGATCACCGCCCGCTTGAACTCCACCAGCTCCCGCTTCATCTGGTAGATCCGCTGAATCCGGCCGTGGCTGTTGCGGTCGAAGACCTCGGCCTCAAGCTGATCCAGGTCGTCCTCAAGCTGCTCGGCCACCTCCAGATAGAGGTCGACCACCCGGTCGGTCACGCCGTACGCCACCGCCCACGGGCCCTGGAGCAGCAACTCCTGCTTGGTCTCCAGGTCGGCGCGGACCGGGGAGAGCCGGCAGGCGTCCCCGTGCCGGACGCTGATCAGGAAGTTCGGGCCGATGAAGAGCATCACCTGACCGGTCTCCACGACCTCGGAGGTCTCGGTCAACTCGGTGTGCTCGCAGTACCGGGCGGTGCGCAGCGCCAGGAAGCTGACGTCGTTGAACCGCTCCAGCTTGGGCCGCTGCTCGGCCTTCACCGCGTCCTCGACGGCCAGCTCGTGCAGGCCGTACGTCTCCGCGATGGCGGACATCTCGGCCAGCTCCGGCTGGTGCAGCCCGATCCAGACGAAGCCGTGCTCCTCCCGGCGTGCCGCCTCCAACGCGTCCGCGTAGTTCCAGTCGCCGGGCTGCCGCTTGCCGTCGATGTAGAGCGCACAGTCGACCACCCCGCTGCGGCCGGCGCCGGTGGGGGCCGGAGTGGGCGGCGATCCGTCGGCGTTGAGCATCCTGGTCACCGCCCGGACCGGGGACGGCCAGGCCCGGGGTCGCAGCACCCGGGACGTGTTCAGCGGGACCGTCCGGCCCCGCTCTGCCCGATCCGTCATCGCGACACCTCCCCGCGCTCGCCTGCGGCTTGCAGGCTACGCCGGTGGTCGCCACCGGCAGGTGTGACGGCGGTCGCGGGTGCGGCGCCGGGCGGGCCGGGCCGCATCGGGGGGTGAAGGACGACACGGCCCACCCGGCGCCCGTGGGGGCGGGGGTTGTGCTGCACGCGTGCCCGAGGTGGCGGCGGGGTGACCCCCGCTACACCTGACGGGTGACGCTCGCAGCATTGTGAGCCGCCGGCCGCCCGCTGGGGAGTCCCGGGACGGCCGGCATTGTCGTTCTGTCGGGAACCCGACAGAAATCAGCTCCGGACAGCCTCGACGGCCGCCGCGAGCCGCCGGACACCCTCGTCGATCTTGTCGGCCGTCACGGCCGAGAAGGCCAGCCGCAGGGCGTGCCGCCCACCGTCGAGAACGAAGTCGCTGCCCTTGACCACCGCGACACCACGCTCGGCCGCCGCCGGGGCGAGCCGGTCCACCAGCACGTCCTCGGGGAACTCCACCCACAGGAAGTAGCCGCCGTCGGGCTCCACGAACCGCGCCTGCGGCAGGTGCCGGCGCAGCGACTCGGCCAGCACCCGGGCGCGTTCGCCCAGCGCCGCCCGAACGGTCTCGATCGAGCGGTCGATGTCGCCGGAGACGCAGAACTGGTGCACGATCGCCTGCGACACCATGCCGGGCGAGATGTAGAGGCTCGTCGCGTTCTTGGCGATGTCGGCGATCAGATCCGCCGGACCGACCAGATAGCCGACCCGCACGCCCGGGCAGACGGTCTTGGTGAAGCTCGACGCGTGCACGACCACGTTGCGGGTGTCCAGCGAGAGCATCGACGGCA
Organism: Micromonospora sp. NPDC049580; assembly: GCF_040675595.1. Taxonomy (NCBI): domain Bacteria; kingdom Bacillati; phylum Actinomycetota; class Actinomycetes; order Micromonosporales; family Micromonosporaceae; genus Micromonospora; species Micromonospora sp. NPDC049580. Next base: position 28,560 of record NZ_JBFAPG010000018.1, on the reverse strand, counting down.
GCGCCTCGCCGCGGAAGCGGATGTCCGCGTACGGGTCGTCCTCGAAGATCGTGAACTCGTACTCGGCGGCCAGGTCGAGCAGTTCGCGGCGCTTCTCCAGCGACAGGGTCATGCCGGCCGGGTTCTGGTAGTTGGGGATGACGTGCGCGAGCCGGGGGCGGACCCCGGACTCCAGCAGCTTGCGCAGCTCGGCGGTGTCCAGACCGTCCGGCTGGACCGAGATGCCGTGCAGCTCGCTGCCCATCCGCTGAAGGTTGAGCAGCGTGCGGTCGTACGTCGGACGCTCGACCACCACCGCGTCGCCGGGACGGACCAGGTGGTCGAAGAGGAAGGCGTCGGCCTGGAGCGAGCCGTTGGTGACCAACACCTGGTTGGCTTCCACCCCGTGCTTCTCGGCGATCCACTTCCGCAGCGGAAGGTAACCGACGGAGGTGCCGTAGGCCGTGACCCCCGCGGGGTCGGCGTCGAAGGCGCGTACGGCGGCGGCCTTGAGCCCCTCGACATCGACGATGTCCAGCGAGGGCGCCCCACGGGCAAAGGAGATCAGCTGCTCGGCGGTCATGGATATTGAGCGTACGGGCGGCGGCGGGGGACGCGCGGACGGCACGGCGATGTCCGCATCCTGAGCCACCGGGACGGGTGACCCGGGTCGGCCGGTCGCCGTCAGATCAGACCGGAAGTGCGAGCGAGTCGTGCTGCGTCGCCCGGGAAAGGCCCTCAAACTGCACGCCGAGCGCGTCGAGGAGCTGGCTCCAGTCGAAGTAGGAGCGCCACGCGACGATCCGACCCCGGCGTGCCCGGACCACGTCGGCAACCTCCCAGCTCACCGAACGGCCGGTCGGAGCGACGGTGCCGTACGGCGAGTGCAGCGTGCCGGTGTGGGTGCCGCTGAGGCGCAGCTCCACGGCCGTGCCGCCGGACGTGCGCACCACGCCCAACGGGTCGACCCGCAGGTCGGCGAAAGCGCCCGTCCAGGTGCGCAGCAGCGCGGGCAGCTCGATCGGCCGGACCGTGACACCCGGCATGGCGTAGAACGCCTCCGGGGCGTACAGGTCCGGCAGCCGGGCCACGTCCCGCCGCAGAAGCATCGCGTACCGCTGCTCGACCAGGCGCTCCGCGTCACGCATCGGGCCCTCCCCCGCGGGCCACGGCATCTCCGCGCCCGCGAGGGATCCTTACCCGTCGATCCGGCCTGGCACACCTGCGCGGGTCAGGTCGTGGCGGCCGCCTGACTCTCCGCCCAGACCCGCATGATGTCCCGAACCGAGATCACCCCGGCCACCTCCCGGCCGTCGAGCACCACGAGGTGCCGGAAGCCGCCCCGGGCCATCGCGGCGGCGGCCTCGGCAACCGTCCACTCCGGCCCCGCGTAGACCACGTCCCAGGTCAGGTGGGCGCCGGTGCGTTCGGTGTCGCAGTCGAGGCCCGCGCCGATGGCCTTCAACACGTCGCGTTCGGTCATGATCCCCACGCCCTCGGAGTCCGGGTCGATCACGACCGCCGACCCGACACCGCGGGCCGACATCATCCGGGCCGCCTGACGCAGCGTGTGCTCCGGACCGACGACGAGGACCTGGCTGGACATCGCTTCCCGTACCTGCATCACACATCACCCCTTTGGGACGGTGGCATTCGGTACGCACATGGTCGTCGGTGGATGTTTCCGGGACAAGACCGGGCATCGTCGCAATGCCGGGCCGCTCGCTACTGTCGAAGCGTGTCCACCGAGCCCCTGCGCTGCGCCGGCGCGCTGATCGTCGACCACGACGGCCTGGCCCGCATCGAGTACGACTTCCTGGTCCGGGGTCTGATCCGGCGGATCGCGGAGGAGGGCTTCGCCGTCCTGCGGTCGATCGATCCGTGAACACCGTCGAGCTGGCGCCGCACCGGATCGCCGGGCTGCTCGCCCCGGCCGTGGACCGGACGTTCCGCGCCGGCATGCTGGCCGGCCGCGACGGTGGCGGGGCCGAGCTGAGCCAGCGGTACGGCGGGCCGACGGCGAACGGCTTCCTGGTGGACCTGCGCACCCGCCTCGCCGCGCCGGGCGGCACCGTCGACGGGCCGGGTTTCGCGGCGATCACCCGCTACGCCGACCCGGTCACGGTCCGCCGGGCCGTGGACAAGCAGGTGGCGTACGGCATGCTCCACCGCCGCCCGGACGGGGCGCTCTCCGCCACCGAGCGGGGCGCCGCCTTCCTCACCGAGCTGTACCAGGTGCACGCCGAGGTCACCGAGGAGCTGTGGGCCGGGCACGACGAACGGGTCACCCGGCTCGTGGCGGCGCTCGGCCGGCTGCTGACGTACGCCCTGGTGCTGGCCGAGACCGAAGGCGACCGGAACGGGTCGGCGTTCGCGGCGCTGGCGCCCCCGCACGAGCCGTACGGCACCCCGCCCGGCGTGCTGCTGCTCAACCGGCTCGGCACGCTGCGCTACCACCGGGCCGACGCGCACGCCGCCGCCTGGACGGCCGCCGGACACACCGCGTCCAGCGTCGCCGCCCTGCCCGCCGGCCCCGAGCGGCTCGCCATCGAGCTGGAGACCGACCGCCGGGCCGCCGGCCCGTACGCCGCGCTCGACGCCCAGGAGCGGCTGACCATGCTCGCCGACCTGGCGGCGCTGCCCGGCTGACCCGGTTGGCCGGAGCGGCACGGCCGGCCGGCGCTATCCTCCACCGGTGACGGGGAGCAGGACGAGGGAGGATGTCGCGATGATCGGAATGGTGCTCGCGGCCGGAGCGGGACGACGGCTGCGCCCGTACACCGACACCCTGCCCAAGGCGTTGGTGCCGGTGGACGGCGAGACGACGATCCTGGACATCGCGCTGGGCAACCTGGCCGAGGTCGGGCTCACCGACATCGTGATCGTGGTCGGCTACGCGGCGGACGCGGTCCGCGAGCGGCAGGCCGACCTGGAGAAGAAGTACGGGGTCACGCTCACCCTGGTGCACAACGACAAGGCCGAGGAGTGGAACAACGCGTACTCCCTCTGGCTGGCCCGTGAGCACTTCGCGCGCGGGGTGCTGCTGGTCAACGGGGACACCGTGCACCCGGTGAGCATCGAGAAGACCCTGCTGGCCGAGCGCGGCCCGGGCATCCTGCTCGCGGTGGACACCCTCAAGCCGCTGGCCGAGGAGGAGATGAAGACCACCTTCGACGCCGCCGGCCAGCTCACCCGGATCACCAAGATCATGGACCCGGGCGAGGCGTACGGGGAGTACATCGGCGCGACGCTGATCGAGCCGCAGGTCGCCGACGCGCTCGCGGACGCGCTGGAGGCGACCTGGCGGCGGGACCCGAACCTCTACTACGAGGACGGCTACCAGGAGTTCGCCGACCGGGGCGGGGAGGTGCGGGCTGCGCCGATCGGCGACGTCCCCTGGGTCGAGGTCGACAACCACGCCGACCTGGCCCGCGCGCGGGAGATCGCGTGCCGCTACTAGCTCGGAGCGTCCTCACCCCGCTGCACATCGACGTGCGACGCGGGGCGGTCGCCGACCTGGGCGCGATCCTGGCCGACGGGCGGATCTCCTCCGGGGGCGACGTCGCGGTGGTGGTCGGCCCGGGTCAGGGCGCGCAGATCGCGGAGCTGATCCGGCCGTCGCTGCGGACGGCCGACGTGTTCACGGTCGCCGGGGCGACCCTGGACGCCGCCGACGACCTCGGCGGCAAACTTCGCGCCCGGTCGTACGACGCGGTGGTCGGGATCGGCGGCGGCAAGACGATCGACGTGGCCAAGTACGCGGCCACCCGCCGAGGGCTGCCGATGGTGTCGGTGGCGACCAGCCTCGCCAACGACGGGATCGCCTCCCCGGTGGCCAGTCTCATCACCGAAGGGATCAAGGGCTCCTACGGAGTGCACATCCCCATCGCGGTGATCGTCGACCTGGACTTCGTGGAGAGCGGCCCGGACCGGCACAACCGGGCCGGCATCGGCGACGTGATCAGCAACATCAGCGCCCTGGCCGACTGGGAACTGGCCCGGCAGGTACGCGGTGAGCCGGTCGACGGGCTGGCCGCCTCGCTGGCCCGGGCGGGCGCCGAGGCGGTGCTCAACCACCCGGGCGACATGACCGACGACGCCTTCGTCACCGTGCTGGCCGAGGCGCTGATCTCCAGCGGCCTCGCGATGGCGGTCTGCGGCAGCAGCCGACCGGCCAGCGGCGGCTGCCACGAGATCATGCACGCGGTCGACTCGCTCTTTCCGGGCACCGCCTCGCACGGCGAGCTGGCCGGGCTGGGTGCGCTGTTCTGCACCTGGCTGCGCGGAGACCTGCGCCGCTTCGGGGAGATGTCGGCCTGCCTCGCCCGGCACGGCCTGCCCCGACTCCCCGCCGAGGTGACGCTCACCGACGACCAGTTCATCGAGGCGGTGCAGTTCGCTCCGCGTACCCGACCGGACCGGTACACGATCCTCGAGCACCTGGCCCTGTCGCCTACCGAGACGCGGGAGCGGCTGGCAGACTACGCCGGTGCAATCCGCGACCAGCTTGGCTGACCCCCGTCCCACCGTCGCCGACTTCCACCGGGTGAACCGGGGTGGCGGCCTGTTCAGCGAGTCGATCAGCCAGTGGCTGGGGGCCGTCTTCGCGCTGGTCGCGCAACGCCTCGGGCTCCGCCCGACCGCGTTGACCATCACCAACCTGGTGCTCGGGCTGGCCACCTCCGTCACCGTGGTGGCGCTCGCCGGGCCGGTCGCCGACGGGGACGTACCGGCCTGGGTGGTCGGCCTGCTCGCCCTGGTCGGCTGGCAGGTCGCGTACTCCCTGGACTGCGCGGACGGGCAGCTCGCCCGGGTGACCGGCCAGGGCAGCGCGGCCGGCGCTCGCGTCGACGTGCTCTGCGACGTGGCCGCGCAGATCGCCCTGGTGGCCGCCCTGGCCGCCACCGCCGTGGCACAGGAGCCGTCGACGCCGACCTGGCTGGTGGCGACCTTCGCCGGCACCTGGATGGTCAACCTGGTGACGTCGGTGATGCAGTCCGGCCCGAACGCGGCCAGCATGGTCACCTCGACCTCGCTGCCGGTACGCCTCGTGAAGCTGGTGCGCGACTACGGCGCGGTGGTCTTCGTGGCGGCCCTGGTGCTGGCCGTGGCCCCCGCGCTGGTCCTGTGGGTGATCATCGCGTTCACGATCGTCAACGGTGGCTTCCTGCTCGCCAGCATCGCCTTCTCCGCCCGCGCCTCGCTGCGCTGACCTCCCGCCCGCGCCACTCCCAGACCGGTGCCAAGGGTGTTCGAGTCCTCCTTTGCTCTGCTTCAGCCCAGGAAACACGTGGCGTCCGATATCCGGACACCGGGTGTTTCCTCCGCTGAAGCAGAGCAAAGGGAGCGAACAGTAGGTGCTCTCCTCCCGCGCTCCGGAGTTACGGCGTTACGGCGTGGGCCATCCCCGCGTAGATGTCGATGAGCTGCTTGGTGACCACGTCCGGGTGGAAGGTCCGCTCGTAGCGGGCGCGGGCGGCCAGGGTGAGCCCGGACGCGCCGGCCCGGGCCACCGGCAGGGCTGCCGCCAGCGCGGCCGGCTCCGGAGCCACCACCCAGCCGGCCTCGCCGAGGCCGATCCCGGCCGGCATGACCGGCCCGCCGCCCCCGGCGACCGCCGAGGCGGTCTCGGCCGGGCCGGTGCCGGCGGGCTCGTGCGGGGCGTCCGCTCCGACGAGGTATGGAATGCCGCCCAACGCGGTGCCGAGCACCGGCCGACCGCTGGCCAGCGCCTCGATGATCACGGTCGGCAGTACGTCGTGCCACATCGAGGCCGCGATCACCACGGCGCTCGCCTCGACCGCGGCGCGTACCCCGGCGCGGTCGAGCTGACCGAGGTAGACCACGTCGGGTCGCTCGGCGGCGGCGGCCTCCACCAGCGGGCGCAGCTCGCCGTCACCGGCCACGCGCAGCGTGCCCAGGGTGCCCACCGGATGGCGACGCCAGGCGTCCAGCAGCAGGTCGACACCCTTCTCGGGCGAGAGCCGGGCCATGTAGAGGAAGCCGTCACCCAGCGGGGCCGGCCGGCCCGGATCGGGTACGGCATTCGGCTTCACGACGATCCGGTCGTCCGGAATGCCGTAATCGTGGAGGTGGTCGGCGATCGCCGTGGTGAGCGCGATGAACCGGTCCACCGAGCGCCAGGTGCCCCGGTGCACGGCCAGGGTGGTCGCCATCAGCGCGCTCTGCGCCGTCGAGTCGCGGTAACACCGGTGCTTGATCGCCGGCACGCCCAGCGCCCGACCCTTGCAGTCCTGGCAGATCACCCCGTCCCGGAAGTAGATCCCCGACGAGCAGACCTGCCGGTAGTTGTGCACCGTCTGCACCACCGGCACGCCGTGCCGGTGCGCGGTCCGCACCACCCACGGCGAGATCAGAGGGTACGGGTTGTGCAGGTGCAGGACGTCCGGGCGGTGCTCGGTGATCAGCCGGCTCAGGTCCTGCTGGGCACGCGGCGCCCAGATCGGCGAGATCGGCAGCAGCGCCTTGGCCGCCTTCGACATCGACGGGATCTCGTCCGAGCTGCGGATGAAGGGCAGCACCTCGACGCCGGCAGCGGTGAGCTGAGCGATCTCCGAGTCGACCATCGTGTTCTCGCCGGAGGGCTGAGCTTCCCGGTACCGGTTGTGCGCCACCACGATTCTCACGGGAAAGAAGGCTACCGTTGGCTGGTGCCCGAACTACCGGAGGTTGAGGCGCTCGCGGGTTACCTGCGGCAGCGCGCGGTGGGGCGGCGTGTCGACCGGCTGGAGATCGCCGCGATCAGCGCCCTGAAGACGTACGACCCGGCACCCGCCGCGGTCGCTGGTCGGGCGGTGGTCGACGCCCGCCGGCACGGCAAGTTCCTCGACGTGGTAGTCGAGGGTGATCTGCACCTCGTGGTGCACCTGGCCCGGGCGGGCTGGCTGCACTACCGGGAGGCGTTTCCCGCCACGACGCCGCTGCGACCCGGCAAGGGCCCGATCGCGGTGCGCGTCCGCCTCGACGACGGCTCCGGCTTCGACCTCACCGAGGCCGGCACCCAGAAGAAGCTGGCCGCGTACCTGGTCACCGACCCGGCCGCGGTGCCGGGGGTGGCCAAGCTGGGCCCGGACGCGCTCGCCGCCGACCTGCCCACCTTCGCGGAGCGGCTGCGCAGTCGGCGCGGACAGGTCAAGGGGGTGTTGACCGACCAGTCGGTGCTGTCCGGGGTGGGCAACGCGTACTCGGACGAGATCCTGCACGCCGCGAAGCTGTCCCCGTTCGCGATCACCGACCGGCTCACGGACGCCCAGCTCGCCACCCTGCACGCGGCGACCCGCCAGGTGCTCGGTGACGCGGTCGAGCGGTCCCTCGGCCAGCGTGCCGCCGAGCTGAAGGGTGAGAAGCGGTCCGGGTTGAAGGTGCACGCCCGCACCGGGCTGCCCTGCCCGGTCTGCGGGGACACCGTGCGCGATGTGTCGTTCGCCGATTCGAGCCTGCAGTACTGCGCGACGTGCCAGACGGGCGGCAAGCCGCTCGCTGACCGAAGGTTGTCCCGACTTGTACGGTGAGTAATTGCACTCGGCGACTACGGAGCGGAATCGGCCAGACTGAGCCGAAGCTCCCGTCCACCGTTCTCGCCACACGCGCATCCATCGGTATAGTGGCCCGGTCCCCGGCTTCTGAAATGGTGCGGAGCCGGCCAGATCCCGCCGGCACCATCGGTCGCCAATCTCCTTCGGGGCGACGACCGGTCGGAGCCCGCGTGGGAGACTGGGACGGTGGGCGACCCGGGCCCTCACGCCGAGTGAGCGGCCCGTGTCATGCGGGAGGACATGGGTGAGGTGACGGCAAGCCTCCAGCGCCCGGTATCCAACGAAGGCCGGAGCAGACTCGTGCGGCACGTCGACAGCTTCGAGATCCAGCCGCCGACGCCGCCGTCACACAACGGCGTCCCTCGGTCGGCGTGGGCCAGGGCGCGACGCCGTGTCTCCCGCTGGCACCGCCCCTACACCGCCATCCTGCTGCTGCTCGACTTCGGCGCGGCGGCGTTCGCCAGTTGGATCGCGATCCAGCTCTTCGACCAGGCCGCCTCCGGCTTCTCCGGCACCAACCAGGATCCGACCTGGTTCCACACCGTCTCCTACCTGCTGTTGCCGCTCGGCTGGGTGGTCATCCTCTGGAGCAATCGGGCGTACGACCGGCGCTATCTGGGGCTCGGGCCGGACGAGTTCAAACGGGTCATCCGGGCCGCCGTCACGGTCGCGGCCAGCGTCTCCTTCCTCGCGTTCGCCACCAAGACCGCGCTGTCTCGCTGGACGGTCGGCACGGCACTGCTCGGGGCGCTCCTGCTGATCCTGTGGGGCCGCTTCGTCGCCCGCTGGGCGCTGCACTACATCCGCCGGCGGGCCGGCCAGGCGGCACACCGGATGGTGCTGGTCGGCACCCTGCCGGAGTGCCTGGAGGTCTACGCGGCGGTCACCCGCAGCCCGAACGCCGGGCTGGTCCCGGTCGCGATCCACATCACCGACGGGTACGCGGCGGCCCGCGGGGTGCCGACCCCGGTGCCGGTGCACGCCGGCCGCGACGTCCTCGCCCTGGTCCGCGAGGTCGGTGGGGACACCATCGCCGTCTGCGGGTCGGCCAGCGCCGAGCCGGGCGAACTGCGCCGGCTGGCCTGGCAGTTGGAGGGCTCCGGCGTCGACCTGGTGGTCGCACCGCAGTTGACCGACATCGCCGGCCCTCGGGTGCACATCCGGCCGATCGAGGGTCTGCCGCTGCTGCACGTCGAGGAGCCGACCCTCTCCGGGCCGGCGCTGCTGGCCAAGAACCTGATGGACCGGGTCGCCGCCGGCCTGGGCCTGCTGCTGTTGATCCCCCTCTTCGTCGCCATCGCCGTGGCGATCCGCATCTCCGACCCCGGGCCGGTGTTCTTCCGCCAGCCCCGGGTGGGGCACGAGGGGCGCACCTTCCGGGTGTGGAAGTTCCGGACCATGTACGTCGACGCCGAGGACCGGCTGGCCAGCCTCACTGACCAGAACGAGACCGACGGCATGCTGTTCAAGATGAAGCAGGATCCCCGGGTCTTCCCGGTGGGTCGCTTCCTGCGGGCCTCGTCGCTGGACGAGCTGCCGCAGTTGATCAACGTGCTCTGGGGTGAGATGTCGCTGGTCGGGCCCCGCCCGCTGCCGGCCGACGACGGCGACTTCCTGGGCGACGTGCGGCGTCGCCTGCTGGTCCGCCCCGGCATGACCGGTCTCTGGCAGGTCTCCGGCCGCTCCGACCTGTCTTGGGACGAGGCCGTCCGGCTGGACCTCTACTACGTCGACAACTGGTCGCTGGCGTACGACCTGAGCATCCTGTGGCGCACCGTCGGGGTGGTGCTCGCCCGCAAGGGCGCGTACTAGCGCGGAGGGCCGCGAGCCGTCAGGATCGCTGCGTGGGTGGCAACCTCTCCGCCGTCGTCGGCGTCGTCTCGCTGGTCACCGCGCTCACCGCGGCCCTGCTGGCGGTGCTGCGGCTGCGCGCCCGGCGCGGCATCGCCACCGCCACCCAACGGGCCACCTACGAGGTGCTGCACACCGCCGGGCTGGCCGCCGAGCCGTTGCGGGCGGGGCTGAGCGCGGCGGGCGCGACGAAGGCCGTACGCCATCTGCGGGCCCTGGTGGGCGCGGTCGGGCTGGCGCTCACCGACGCCGACGAGGTGCTCGCCCTCGACGGGCGCGGCACACACCACGGTGAGCAACTGCTCGCGGCGGCCCAGCGCTCGGTGGCCACCGGGCGCTCGACGGTGCTCGGGGAGTCCGACCTGCGGTGCGACCGGGTCGACTGCCCGATCCGCGGGGCGGTGGTCGCGCCCCTGCACGGGGCGGACGCCCGCGTGGTCGGCGCACTGGTGGCGATCGCCGACGGCGTGCCGGCGCCCGGGCTGGTCCAGGCCACCCTGGAGACGGCGCACTGGGCGGGCAACCAGCTCGCCCTGGCCGAGCTGGACTCGTCACGGGAGCGGCTGGCGAGAGCGGAGGTCCGGGCGTTGCGGGCGCAGATCAGCCCGCACTTCATCTACAACGCGTTGACCGCGATCGGTTCGTTCGTCCGCACCGACCCGGAGCGGGCCCGGGAGTTGATCCTGGAGTTCGCGGAGTTCACCAGGTACTCGTTCCGGGCACACGGCGAGTTCACCACGCTGGCCGAGGAGCTGCGGTCGATCGACCGGTACCTGACGATCGAGCGGGCCCGGTTCGGGGACCGGTTGCAGGTGCGGTTGCAGATCGCCCCGGAGGTGCTGCCGGTGACGCTCCCGTTCCTCTGCCTTCAGCCGCTGGTGGAGAACGCCGTCCGGCACGGGTTGTCCCGCAAGCCGGGCACGGGCATGGTGAGCATCGAGGCCCGGGACGCGGGCGCCGAATGCCACATCACGGTGGAGGACGACGGGGTGGGAATGGATCCGACCACGCTTACCGCCGGCATCGCCGAGCTGGCCCGCAGCACCGGCGACCCGGGGGACGACCCGGGTCAGCACGTCGGCCTCTCCAACGTCGACGAGCGACTGCGGTCGGTCTTCGGGGACCGCTTCGGTCTGGTCGTCGAGACCGGGCTGGGCTCGGGCACCCGGGTGAGCATGCGGGTGCCGAAGTTCCACCCGGGCGTACGGGCCGGCTCGTGACCACCGGCTTCCTGCGGGTGCTGGCGGTGGACGACGAGCCGCCCGCGCTCGACGAGTTGGCGTACCACCTGCGGGCCGACCCCCGGGTAGCCCGCCTGCACACCGCCGGGGACGCCACCGAGGCGCTGCGGCTGCTGCGCGACGGTGACGTGGACGTGGTCTTCCTGGACATCCGGATGCCCGGCCTGGACGGCATGGAGCTGGCCCGGGTGCTGCGCCGATTCGCCCGGCCGCCGGCGATCGTGTTCGTGACCGCGTACGACGACGGGGCGGTGGACGCGTTCGACCTGGGCGCCACGGACTACGTGCGCAAACCGGTACGCGCCGAACGGCTGGCCGAGTCGCTGCGCCGGGTGATCGGCTCGCGGGTGGTGCCGTCGCATCCGGCGGCGCTGGCCCGGGCCGAGGAGGACCCGACCATCCCGATCGAGTTGGCCGGCACCACCCGGATGCTGCCGCGCTCGGCGGTGCGGTGGGTGGAGGCGCAGGGCGATTACGCCCGGCTGCACACCGCGGAGGGGTCGCACCTGGTGCGGGTCTCGCTGGCCACGCTCGCCGAGCGGTGGGCGGACGCCGGTTTCGTCCGGGTGCACCGGTCGTACCTGGTGCAGTTGAAGTTGATCGCGGAGCTGCGCCTGGTGAACTCCGGGTACGTGGTGGTGGTCGACTCCACCGAGCTGCCGGTGAGCCGACGGCACACCCGGGAGCTGAAGGACAAGCTGGTCAGGGCGGCGAAGCAGGACTGGAGTCGCTGAGGCGGGAAAGCTCCCGGCCCTCCCGTACGTTGTACGATAGCCGATACGACAACCGGGAGGCCGCCGTGCACGAGACTCCGTTCGACGCCGAGACCGAGTTCGACCGCCAACTCGACCACCTGGTGCGACTGGGCTATCCGGCCCTGGCCGGGATGCCCGAGAGCGCCTTCCGTGACCTGGTCGCGCCGCTGCGGGCCCGCGCGGTCGACGGCGCCGCCGGCCTGCCCGCGCCCACCGACGCCCGGGTGCCGTTCCTGCTGGTCGTCACGCGGGACCTGGTCGGGGTGGAGCCCCGGCTCGCACTCACCACCCTGGCCGGCAAGCGCAAGCCCGGCTTCCTCGACCGGCACTACGCCGAGGACGACCTGCCGCGCTTCGACCCGATCAAGGAGCTGGAGGTGCCCGCCGGGCCGGCGTACCTCCTCTTCGACGTCGACCGGGGCGAGGAGTTCCGCAACCTCGCCCCGGCCGCGGCGATGGAGGGCATGACCGCCCAGGATCGGCTGCCACTCACCATCGACGAGGGGCTCGCCTTCATCACGCTTTATCCGGAGGCGCTGGCCAGCAACAGGTGCTTCTCGCTGGTCGGCTCCCGGTGCGGTGACAAGCGGGTGCCCGCCCTGTGGATCAGCCAGGGCGCCCCGAAGCTGGGCTGGTGCTGGTACGGCAATCCGCACACCTGGCTCGGCTCCGCCTCGGCGCGTCCGGTCCGCGTCGGCCTGGAGTAACCGGCGCACGGGCCACCCCGACGGCTCGCTCGATCGTCCACAACGAGGCTCGGGCGTTCGCCGAGGCCACCTGTCGTGGCCCTCGGGTTATCCACAGGGGTGAACCGTTCTCCACAGGTTATTCACAATGCCACCCACTGATCTCCACGGTGGCTCCCTACAGTCAGACCCCATGAAGGAACGCCGGGTCCTGGTCGTCGAGGACGAACGCACCATCGCCGAGTCGGTCGCCGCCCGACTCCGCGCCGAGGGTTTCGCCGTGGAGATCGCCACGGACGGCCCCAGCGCGGTCGAGCGGTTCCGGACCGGCCAGCCGGACCTCGTCGTCCTCGACGTGATGCTGCCCGGCTTCGACGGCCTGGAGGTGTGCCGGCGGATCCAGGCCGTCCGGCCGGTGCCGGTGCTGATGCTCACCGCCCGCGACGACGAGACCGATCTGCTGGTCGGGCTCGCGGTCGGCGCGGACGACTACCTCACCAAGCCGTTCTCGATGCGCGAGCTGGCTGCCCGCGTACACGTGCTGCTGCGCCGGATGGAACGGGCCGCGACCCCCGCGGCACCCGCCATCCGGCTCGGCGACATCGAAATCAACGAGGCCGAGCGGCGGGTTCGGCGCTCCGGCGCGGACGTGCACCTCACACCGACCGAGTTCGACCTCCTGATCCACCTCGCCGGTCGGCCCCGCACCGTGCTTCCCCGGGAGCGGCTGCTCGCCGACGTGTGGGGCTGGGCCGAAGGCACCGGCACCCGCACCGTGGACAGCCACGTCAAGGCCCTGCGGCGCAAGCTCGGCGCCGACCTCATCCGGACCGTGCACGGCGTCGGGTACGCCCTGGAGGTGCCCGCGTGACCAACCACCGGGTGGTGGACTGGCTGGACCGGGCGCTGCCTCGCCCGCTGGACCCGGTCCGCTCGATCAAGATGAAGCTCGGCGTCCTGCTGGTCGCCTCCTGGGCGGTGGCCATCGGCTACTTCTGGTACGGCATCGGCTGGCTCCCGCCGGGCACGTCGATCACCGTCATCTGCATCGCGCTGGTCACCTCGCAGGTGCTCGCCCACGGGATGACCTCGCCGCTGCGCGAGATGACGGCGGCCGCCGGGGCGATGGCCCGCGGCGACTACACCCGTCGGGTGCGCGCCACCTCCCGCGACGAGGTGGGTGAGCTGGCCCAGGCGTTCAACAAGATGGCCGAGGACCTGCACGCGGCGGACCAGCGCCGGCGCGAGCTGATCGCCAACGTCTCCCACGAGCTGCGTACGCCGATCACCGCCTTGCAGGGCGTACTGGAGAACATGGTGGACGGGGTGGCCGAGCCGGAGCCCGCGGCCCTGCGCGCGGCGCTGTCCCAGACCGAACGGCTCGGCCACCTCGTCGCCGACCTGCTCGACCTGTCCCGTCTCGACGCCGGGGTGGTGCCGCTGCGCCGGGTCCGCATTGACGTGGGGGACTTCCTGGACGAGGCGGTGGAGCACGCCACCGCCAGCGCCGCCGGAGCGGGGCTCGACGTGGACTTCCGACTCCGCGAGTTGGCGGTGCCGCTGACCGTGCGCGCGGACCCGTGGCGGCTGCACCAGGTGTTCGCGAACCTGCTGGACAACGCGGCGCGGCACAGCCCACCCGGCGGCACCGTGCGGGTGAGCGCCGAGGAACACGCCGGCCAACTCCACGTCGAGGTGAGCGACGAGGGGCAGGGCATTCCGACGACCGAGCGTTCCCGGGTGTTCGAGCGGTTCACCCGCGGCGACCGGGCGGCCGGCGGTGGGACCGGCCTGGGCCTGGCCATCGCCCGCTGGGTCGTCGAACTGCACGGCGGTCAGATCGGGGTCCTCGACCCGGCCGGAGCCGCCAGAAACTCCCAGCCCGGTTGCCGCATCCGGGTCACCATCCCGAGCAACGGGCCACACCGAGAAGAGGCCGCATGACCAGCCCCGGCAGCACGTCCGCACCGGCCACCGGACCGACCGGACCGCAGCCCACCCCGCCCGCCCAGGCCTCCCAGCCCGGCCAGCCCGCTCAGCCCGGCCAGCCCGCTCAGCCTGGCCAGGCCGCCCAGCCCGGCCAGGCCGCCCAGCCCGGCCAGGCCTGGGTCGGCCCCGGGCCGACGCCTCCGCCGACGGCCGGCCGGCCCCAACCCTGGCCACCGCAACCCTGGCCGGCCCAGCCCGTCCGACCACGGCCACCGTCGCTGCTCGCGCGGTGCTGGCCGGGGCCGACCGGCACCGCCCATCCGCTGCTCCTGGGCGTGTTGACGGCGGCGGCGGTCGTCGGCGCCTCGGTGCTGACTGTGGTCCGGCCCGGACTGGGCTGGCTGGTCGCCGCATTGGCGGCCACCGCCGCGCTCGCCACCGCCAAAGTCGTCGTCCGGTCCGGCACGCCGTCCGCCGCAACCGACCTGACCGAACGCGCCGCGTCCCCTGCACCGGATCCCCGACCGGGACTGCCGCCCAGCGCACCGGGCGCACCGCCGCTGACCACTGCGCCCGCTGCGGCCACCGCCGAGTCGACCTCCGCCGGCACGCCAGCCGCAACTGCGGGAGCCACCACCCTCGCGTCGACTCCGGACGCCGCCACGACTGCCGCCACCAGCGCCGCACGGCCACCGGCGGCCACGCCGGCCCCGCCAGCCGCGACGGCTGCGCCGACTCCCTCCGCGGCCACGCCAACCGCTGCACCGGCTGCAACCGCCGTGCCGGCTGCAACCGCTGCACCGGGTCCAACCGCTCCGGCGGCTCCAACCGCCGTGCCGGGTCCGACCCCGGCGGCGGCTTCGTCAGGGGCCGCGACCACCGTCCGTCCCGGTGCCACGGGGGCACCGGGGCGGGCGGCGCAGGTCGCCTGGGCTGCCGCGACGGTCGCGCTGATCGCCGTCGGCACGGTCCGGGCCGCCGGTTGGCTCTTCGTGCTCTGCCTGCTCGCCGCCGCGGTGACCGCGACGCTCGCGGTGACCGGTGGCCGGACCCCGTTCGGGATGCTGCTGGCCGTGACGCTGCCGCCGGCCGCGACGGTCCGAGCGCTCCCCTGGGCGGTACGCGGGCTGCACCGCACCCGCTCGTCCGGGCCCGGGATCGGGCGGATCGTGACCAGCCTGGCGATCTCGGTCGGTCTGCTGACACTGTTCGGCCTGCTGTTCTCCTCCGCCGACGCGGTCTTCGCCGATCTGCTGGCGGGCCTCCTGCCGGACATCTCGCCGGGCGGTGTGGTCGGCTGGTTGGTACGCCTCGGGCTGATCGGCCTGGGCCTGCTCGGCGGCGCGTACCTGGTCAGCCGGCCGCCCGACCTGGACAGTCTGCGCGCGAAGCCGGGCCGGCCGGTGCACCGGCTGGAATGGGCCCTGCCCCTGGTGCTGCTCGACGCCCTGTTCGCCGCCTTCGTACTGGTGCAGTTGACCGTGTTCTTCGGAGGCGCGGGGCACGTGTTGCGTACGGCCGGCCTCACCTACGCCGAGTACGCCCGAAGCGGGTTCTGGCAACTGCTCGCCGTCACCGCGCTCACCCTGCTGGTGATCGCCGTCGCGGCCCGCCGGGCACCGAAGGCCACCGGTGCCGACCGGCTGCTGGTCCGGGTGCTGCTCGGTGTGCTCACGGCACTCAGCCTGGTCGTCGTCGCCTCGTCGCTCTACCGCATGCAGGTCTATGCCGACGCGTACGGCGCCACCCGGCTGCGGCTCTTCGTGGCGACCGTCGAGCTGTCGCTCGGAGTGCTCTTCGTCCTGGTCGGCGTGGCGGTGGCGCGGCTACGGGCCGACTGGTTGCCCCGACTGGTGATCGGCACCGCGGTGCTGGCGCTGCTGGGGTTGGCCCTGGTCAACCCGGACCGACTGATCGCGGACCGGAACGTCGACAGGTACCTCGAAACCGGCCGCCTCGACCTCACCTACCTCTCCGGGCTGTCGGCCGATGCCGTACCGGCCCTGGCCCGGCTGCCCGAGCCGATGCGGACGTGCGCGCTTCGGGGGATCGCCTTCGAGCTGCCCGAGGACGGCTTTTGGGCGACGAACCTCGGCCGGGAACGGGCCCGGTCCGTCCTGGACGCGACCCAGGTGACCAGCAGCGCGGCGAACTGTGCCGCTCAGCTGCGCTGGTGAGCGCGAACGCTTGACAATCGCGCTGGGCGGGCAAGACTGCCGGGGTGGCCGAGCAACTGTCTGACGTGGGGTCGGGCGGTGCGGTACCGCCGCCCCGGCGGGCCCGGATCGTGTTGGCCGACATCACCCGGCGGGACACCCGCTCCGAGCGGACCCGCGCCGAGTTGGCCCAGCAGACCCAGGTCGGCGAGGCGCTGGTTCGCGGCCTGGTCCGTGCCCAGCTCGCGCTGGCGTTGCGGCTGTCGCTGGTGGTCGTCATCGGGCTGGGCGGGCTGCCCTGGCTGTTCGCCATCGCACCGTCGCTCGGCCGGACCACCGTGGCCGGCGTCAACCTGCCCTGGCTGCTGCTCGGCTTGGTCTCGTTCCCGTTCCTGATCGCCGTGGGTTGGGCGTACGTGCGGCTGGCCGAGCGCAACGAGCAGGACTTCACCGACCTGGTGCAGCGGCCGGAGCGCTGACGTGGGCAACGACTACGTGGTTCCGGCCATCGTTGCGGTCACGCTGGTCACCGTCGGGATTGGTTTCTACGGGCTGCGGCTGGCACGGACCACGTCCGACTTCCTGGTCGCGTCCCGGGCGATCAGTCCGACCTGGAACGCCGCCGCCATCGGCGGGGAGTACCTGTCGGCCGCGAGCTTCCTCGGCATCGCCGGCCTCGTCCTCAAGTACGGCGTGGACGTCCTCTGGTATCCGGTCGGGTTCGCTGCCGGCTACCTGGCCCTGCTGCTGTTCGTGGCCGCGCCGCTGCGCCGCTCCGGCGCGTTCACGCTGCCCGACTTCTGCGAGCTGCGGCTGGGGTCCCGTCGCCTGCGCATCCTCGCCACGGCTTTCGTGATCTTCATCGGTTGGCTCTACCTGGTGCCGCAGTTGCAGGGCGCCGGGCTCACCCTGGCCACGGTGGCCGGCTCCCCGTACCCCGTGGGCGCCCTTCTGGTGGCCGCCGTGGTCACCGCGAACGTGGCGCTCGGCGGGATGCGGGCGATCACCTTCGTCCAGGCGTTCCAGTACTGGCTCAAGTTGACCGCTCTCGCCGTACCGGTGATCTTCCTGGCGTTGCAGTGGCAGGCCGACGGCCGCCCGGCGGTGACGCCGCCCGACGGGCCGACGTTCCGGGCCGCGACCACAGTCGTGGTCGAGCACCGCGCGACCCTCACCCTGGCCGACGGCGACATCCGAGAGGTACGCCCCGGCGACGAGCTGTCCTTCGCCGCCGGTGACCCGGTGCCGGAGGTGTCCGGGGTGGCCACCGACGCGGGGGACTGGTTGCTGCCCAGCGCGGCCGGCGACGACGACCGGGGCCTGTTCGGGACGTACTCCCTGATCCTGGCCACGTTCCTCGGCACGATGGGCCTGCCGCATGTGCTGGTCCGTTTCTACACCAACCCCGACGGCGCGGCGGCGCGGCGGACGACGCTGGTGGTCCTGGCCCTGGTCGGTGCCTTCTATCTGCTGCCCACCCTGTACGGGGTGCTGGGCCGGATCTACACACCGCAGCTGCTCGTCAGCGGGCAGACCGACGCGGTGGTGGTGTTGCTGCCCGGCGCGGCCCTCGGTGACGGGCTGGTCGGGCGGCTGCTCGCCGCGCTGGTCGCGGCGGGAGCGTTCGCGGCTTTCCTCTCCACCTCGTCGGGGCTGCTGACCAGTGTCGCCGGGGTGATCTCGACGGACGTGCTCGGCCGGGGCTCGGTGCGCGGCTTCCGGCTGGCCACCATCATCGCCGGGGGCGTGCCGACGGCGCTGGCCCTGCACGTCTCCGGGCTGGACGTGTCCCAGGTGGTCGGGTTGGCCTTCGCGGTCGCCGCGTCGAGCTTCTGCCCGCTGCTGGTGCTCGGCATCTGGTGGCGAGGGCTGACCGACCTGGGCGCCGCCGCCGGTGTGCTGGCCGGCGGTGGGGCGGCGATCGGAGCGGTGCTGGTCACCGTGCTCGGCCCGCCGCTGTCGGGCTGGCCCGCCACGCTCACCGCGCAGCCGGCCGCCTGGACGGTGCCGCTGGCGTTCACCGTGATGGTCGCGGTGTCCATGGCGACCCGCCGACGGGCGCCGGCCGACGTCGCCGCCACCATGCTGCGCCTGCACACCCCCGAAGCGTTGCGCCTGTAGGCAGCGCGCCTAGTTGATCCACTCCAGATCGGCGAGGTGGGGCCATCCGGACGTCTGCACAGCCTCACATCGGCGATATGGCGACGGCCATGCTCAGTCGGTCGCCCTGGGGTGACCCGTGCCTGCGTGTTTGACCCAGCAGGTGCGGGTGTCGTGGTCGGGGAGATACCAGATGCGGCCACCGGCGGTGACCTCGTACTGCCACTGCGGCAGTGTCTTCCCGTTGTGCGCGGCGGTGGCGAGAGAGCCCTTGAGGGGGTGATGCCTGCTGGTCGGCGGGGAGGGGCAAGGGTCGGATTCGATGGCGTCGAAGGCGGCGCGGGTGTTGGCTGCGGCCTGGCGACACAGTTCCTCCCAGCCCTTGGCCGCGTCGTTCGTGGCGAATCGCAGGACGTAGCCACCGGGGCGGGGTGGCGGCGCTGCCCGGTCGCCTCGCTTGGCGCTCACTCTGCGGCCGGGCGGGGCACCGCCCCGAAGTCGCCGGAACTGGGGGCGGCCAAGACCCGGTGCAGGTCGGGGTCCGCGTGGATCTCGGCGGTGTGCCGCCACTCGGCGAGCAACTGGGACACGGCGGCGGTGTTTCCCACCGCTGCGGCGGCCTCCGCCGTCTCGACGAATTCGTTGGCCATCTGCTCACGGTCGTCGGGCGGCAGGAACCGTACCCACGGCAACACGGTCGGCAGTGCCTCCCGCACCAGGGTCGGGTCCCGGCGCACGACGCTGGCCAGCAGCCGGGCGGTCAGGTCCACCACCTCACCCTCGGCCGCCGCCCGATCGGCGGACATCAGCACCAGGTCAGCGGCGTCGCGGCGGCGCAGCCGCACCGCACGAGCGCGGGACAGCCGCTCGGCTGTCTCGGCCGGCTGCCGCAGCAGCTCCGAGAACGGCACGGACTCCAAGGGCATGGACACGACCTCAACACTACTTCAGAAGTCGAGGGAAGGCTACGAACTCCGACTCGGGGATGACCCCGGGTCCATCCGCCGCCGGACGGCGGAACTGGCGATCGACGGATAACGTCGGGCCCATGACTGGTGAGCACCCCGCGCTCGCGCTGCGTGGCCTGGCGAAGCGGTTCGACGGCACGATCGCGGTGGCGGGCGTCGATCTGGACGTACCGGCCGGCTCCTTCTACGGTCTGCTCGGCCCGAACGGCGCCGGCAAGACCACCACCCTGTCGATG
Organism: Micromonospora sp. NPDC049580; assembly: GCF_040675595.1. Taxonomy (NCBI): domain Bacteria; kingdom Bacillati; phylum Actinomycetota; class Actinomycetes; order Micromonosporales; family Micromonosporaceae; genus Micromonospora; species Micromonospora sp. NPDC049580. The sequence continues at coordinate 9,103 of NZ_JBFAPG010000018.1, read as the reverse complement.
GCGGTCGGGCTGTTGCGGCCGGACGCCGGTTCGGCGTGGGTGCTCGGCCAGGACGTCTGGCGCGATCCGGTCGCGGCCAAGCGGCTGCTCGGCGTGATGCCCGACGGGGTACGGCTGTTCGACCGGCTGACCGGTGCGGAGCTGCTGGCGTACCACGGACTGCTGCGGGGGATGGACCCGGCGGTGGTCGACCAGCGGGCTGCGGAACTGCTCGACGTGCTGGCGCTCGGCGACGCCGGCCGGACGCTGGTGGTGGACTACTCGGCGGGCATGAAGAAGAAGATCGGCCTGGCCTGCGCGCTGCTGCACGGCCCCCGGGTGCTGGTGCTGGACGAGCCGTTCGAGGCGGTCGACCCGGTGTCGGCGGCGCTGATCCGCGACATCCTCACCCGGTACGCGGCCGGCGGTGGCACGGTGATCTTCTCCAGTCACGTGATGGAGGTCGTCGAGCGGCTGTGCTCGCACGTGGCGATCCTCGCCCAGGGGGCCATCAAGCGGGTCGGCACGATCGCTGACGTCCGCGGCGGCCGGTCGCTGGAGCAGGTCTTCGTCGAGGTGGTCGGCGGGCGCACCGCGACCGGTGACGAGCTGTCATGGCTCTCCCGGTGAACGTCGCCGCCGCGCCCGCCGGTCCGGCGCGGACGGTCTCCGCCCGGCACTTCGTGCGGCTCAAGCTGCGGGTGATGGGCAACAACTTCCGGGGTCAGGGCTGGCGGATCGCGCTGTTCATCGGTGGCGCGCTGGTCGGGCTGTGGTTCGCGGCCAGCGCCTTCTTCCTCTTCGCCGCGCCGGGCCTGGCCGGCAACGGCCGGTACGCGGTGCTGGTCGCGGCCGCCGGCGGTGGCCTGCTGGTGCTCGGTTGGCTGCTGCTGCCCCTGGTCTTCTTCGGCGTGGACGAGACCCTGGACCCGGCCCGGTTCGCGCTGCTGCCGCTGCCGCGCCGCACGCTGGTCACCGGCCTGTTCGCCGCCGCGCTGGTCAGCGTGCCGGTGCTGGCGATGTCGGTCGCCGTGCTGGGGTTGGTGCTAACCGCGTGGGCGTTGGGCGGCTGGTCCGCCGGCCTGGTGGCCCTGGTCGGCGTACTCGCCGGGTTGTTGCTCTGCGTGGCCGCCAGCCGGGCGGTGACCAGCGCATTCGCCAGTATGTTGCGGTCCCGCCGGGTGCGGGATCTGGCGGCCGTGCTGCTGGCGGTGGCCGCCGCGCTGCTCGGTCCGTTGCAGGTCTTCGGCCTGGCGGCGCTGCGCGAGACGGACTGGACCCGGCTGACCGGTGCCGCGACGGTGCTCGGGTGGACGCCGTTCGGGGCACCCTGGACCGCCGGCATCGACGTGGCGCAGGGACGGGTGTGGGCCGCCCCGCTCAAGCTGCTGATCACGGTGGCGGCGATCGTCGCCCTGCTGGCCTGGTGGTCCCGCTCGCTGGAGTCGGCGATGGTGGGCACGGCGAGCACCGGCAAGGCCCCCGCCCAGCGCGGCGTCACCGGTGGGGCGGTCGCCCAACTGTTTCCCCGGGCCGCGGGCTGGGCCCGACGGGACCGGTTCGGCGCGCTGGTCGCCCGGGAGGCCCGTTACTGGTGGCGGGACGCCCGTCGCCGGGCCAGCCTGATCACGATCGCGGTGGTCGGCATCTTCGTACCCGTGTTGATCAATGTCACGGGCGGGGACTTCGCGGCCGAGGACGGCGCGGGGTTCACGGCGGCCACCAGCGACAGCTCGCCGGTCGTGGTCACCATCTCGCTGCTCTTCGTCGGCGTGCTCGCGTCGGTCACCCTGGCCAACCAGTTCGGCTTCGACGGCAACGCGTACGCGGCGAACGTCGTGGCCGGCGTGCCCGGCCGGGTCGAGCTGCGCGCGCGGATGACCGCGTTCTCGCTGTACGTCCTGCCGATGCTGGCGGTCGTCGCGGTGGTGCTGTCGGCGCTGCTCGCTCGACCGGCATGGATCGGGCTGATGGTCGGCAGCCTGGTTGCCACCTACGGTGTCGGGTTGGCGGTGAACAGTTTCGTCTCGGTGCTCGCGGCGTACGCGCTGCCGGAGACGAGCAACCCGTTCGCGATGAACAGTGGCGCGGGCGTGGCGAAGGGCCTGCTCACCCTGCTGTCCATGATCACCACGGCGGTGGTCGCGGTGCCGATGGTGGTGGCCGCCGCGCTGCTCGGCGACGCCTGGCTCTGGCTGGCCCTCCCGGTCGGCGCGGCGTACGGGCTGGGGGCGGCGCTGCTGGGCGCGTACCTGGCCGGTGACGTGCTGGACCGCCGTCAGCCGGAACTGCTGGCCACGGTCACCCCGCGTCGTTAACCGGCGTTCCGACCGGTGCCGTGGGCCCTCTGGGCGGCCTGGGCGACGAAGTCACGCCAGGCGGCCGGAGCGAAGGTGAGCGTCGGACCGGAGCGATCCTTGCTGTCCCGGACCAGCACGACTCCGGGCAGATTGTCCGCCACCTCGACGCAGTTGCCGCCGGAGTCGGTCGACCGGGTCGACGTGCGCCAGCCTGGCTCGCTCATCGTCATTGCGTCACCTTCAGCTTCCGGATCAGATCCAGCGAGGCGCCGGTGGACAGTGCTTCGCCGAGCAGGCTATCCCACTTGCGATCGATCAAGGCGATCATTTCCGGGTCGTCCATGACGTGTCCCCGGACGGCATTCTCCAGGTAGAGCGCCCTGTCCCGGTCCGGCAGATCGGCGAGCACAAAGCCACCACCGAGCCCGACATGCTCGCCCACCGCCAGTGGAATGACGTGCAGCCGGACGAATGGCAGGTCTGCCACTTCCTGCAGTCGACCGAGCTGGGCGTCGAGCACCGCAGGCCCACCGACGGGGCGACGAAGGCCCGTCTCGTCCACCAGGAAGACGCAGTGCGGCGGCACCTCCCGGACCAGCAGCTTCTGACGTTCCAGCCGGACTGCAACAAGCTCGTCGACCATGTTCGGCGGATGTAGTCCACCCGCCGAGATAACGGCGCGGGCATACGCCTCGGTCTGGAGCAGTCCGGGGACCAGGCACGCCTCGAAGGCGCGCAAGCGCAGGGCTCGCTGCTCGTATTCGCGCCACTGCGCGAACCAGGACGGACCGCGTTCCTGGTCGGCGGCCCTGAGGAGTTCGGCGAGGAGGCCGCCGGTGGCGAGAGCGTCGTCCGCGGCGACCGCGAACTCCATGGTCGGCCGGCGTCGACCGGTCTCGATGGCGGCCACCGTGGACGGACTCCACCTGATCACGGTCGCCAGCGCTTCCTGGGAAACCTCGGCACCCGCCCGGGCGGCCTTCAACGCCCGTACCCACATCTCGATGTTCATCCTTACCTTCCCGGTAAGTACGTGACCGCGCTGCGTAGTAAGCCCTGGAATCCTCCCCTGCCCGCAGCCGGGAGTCCAGGGTGGAGAACGCGCGGCCCGGCCGGTGGAGGCGACGTCCCGGCGGTCGGTCCTGCGTCGGGCCGCCCCGGTCATCCCCCGATCGGGGCGGCCCTCGTCGACTGGGAGGGGATCGCTCATGATCGGGTCAGTCCTCGGTGGGAACGGGGCGCGGTGGTCGTACTTCAGGAGGAAGGCCGTGGTGTCGACGGCCGTGCCGGATCGGCCACCGGCGGGCGCGCGGCCGACGGGCGGCGCCCGGGGCGGCGCGGGCCGGGGCGCGGCATGTCGCGCCCGGACGCCGGACACCACAGCGAGCCGTCCTCCGCCCAGAGCGCGCGAAGGCCGGCGGGTGCTGCCGGTGCTGGCGAACGGAGGGCCGTGGTGAGCCGGCCGCACGTGCCGATGCGGCCGCTGTGGCGGTGTCGGGGCTGCGGCGCGCCCTGGCCGTGCCAGCCGGCGCGGCTGGCGCTGCTCGCCGACTACCGGTACGACCGCACCGCGCTGCTGGTCTACCTGGGCACTCTGATGGTGGAGGCGGGCGATCAGCTGGCCCGGCTCAACGGGCGACCCGCCGACCTGCACGAGCGCTTCCTGGGTTGGGCGCGGGGCCGGGGCGGCACAATGTTTCACGTGAATCATGAGCCGGGTGCCGAGATCCACCACACCGACCCGTTCGCGGTGCCGACCGGGCAGCGGTCGCCGGTCCGCCGGCTGCGGGGCCGGCTCGCCGCGCCGGTGACCCTCTGGACGGCGCCCGGCCCGGCGGGCCTGACCGTCTCGTCCACCCTGGTCGCCGAGGGGGAGCCGGACCGGCTGCTCGGGTTGATCGACGCGGAGTCCGACCTCTGGGCCGCTGTCGAGGAGGCGGGACGGTTCGCGGTCGCGCCGCTCGGCCCGGCGCACCGCCAGCTCGCCGACCGGTTCGCCGGCCTCTTTCCCGCCCCGGGTGGGCTGTTCGCCACCGGCACGTGGACCGAGACGCCCTACGGGCCGGTGCCGACCGACGCCGGCGGCTGGGTGGGCTGCCGCCTGGACACCGCCCGAGAGTACGGCTGGGGTCTGCTGGTGGAGGCCACCATCGAGGTGGTCGACCTGGCCGAGGAGGCCACGCCGCTGCTGCACTACCGGGGGCGCTACCACGAGCTGCCGGGCTGACCTGGGCCGCCCGTCCGGACCGACCGGTCACCGGAGTGACCTGGGTCACTCGGCGCAGCCAGCCAACCGCTCGGCGCACTCGACGACCAGGGTCGATCTCGGCCTTCCCCGTCGGGGAGCCTGCTCTCTACGGTGCGCGAAACTACCCCCGACGCCTGTGAAGGTGGTGATCCACAGATGTCCACGGACACACCCGCGCCGACCGCTTCCCAGCCGGACAAGTACCTGGCCGTGCAACGGTCGGACGAGTTCGCCGGGCTGCGCCGCGCGCTACGCGGCTTCGTCTTCCCGATGACCGTCGCGTTCTTCCTGTGGTATGCGCTCTACGTCATTCTCTCCGCGTACGCCCGGGACTTCATGGGCACGAAGCTGTTCGGCAGCAACATCAATGTCGCGCTGGTCTTCGGCCTGCTCCAGTTCGTCTCCACGTTCGTGATCGCCTGGCTCTACTCCCGGTACGCGGACCGGAAGATCGACCCGGTCGCCGACCGGATCCGTGCCGAGATCGGGGAGGTGACCCATGAAGACGGTCCTCGTGGCTAATCCGCTCCTCGCGGCCGAGGCCGGCAACCACACGGCCCGCAACCTGACGATCACGTTGTTCCTGGTGTTCGTGGCGGTGACCCTGGGCATCACCATCTGGGCCAGCCGGCAGACGAAGACGGCGACCGACTTCTACGCGGGCGGTCGTTCCTTCTCCGGCTTCCAGAACGGCATGGCGATCGGCGGCGACTACATGTCCGCCGCCTCGTTCCTCGGCATCGCCGGCATCATCGCCCTCTACGGCTACGACGGCTTCCTCTACTCGATCGGCTTCCTGGTCGCCTGGCTGGTGGCGCTCCTGCTGGTCGCCGAACTGCTGCGCAACTCCGGCCGGTACACGATGGCCGACGTGCTGGCCTTCCGGATGCGTCAGCGTCCGGTGCGGACGGCGGCGGCGGTCTCCACCATCACGGTGTCGATCTTCTACCTGCTGGCCCAGATGGTGGGCGCCGGCGCGCTGGTCGCGCTGCTGCTCGGCATCAAGCCGGGAACGACCTTCCTCGGCATGGACGCGGCCACCGCCAAGGTGGCGACCATCATCATGGTCGGCGCTCTGATGATCATCTACGTGACCGTGGGTGGCATGAAGGGCACCACCTACGTGCAGATCGTCAAGGCGTTCCTGCTGATGACCGGCGCGCTGCTGATGACCATCCTGGTGCTGGCGAAGTACAAGTTCAACCTGTCGTCGCTGCTCGGCGACGCCGCCGCGTCCTCGGGCAAGGGCAGCGCGTTCCTCGAACCGGGGTTGCGCTACGGCGTCGAGGTGGCGGGTAACGCGACACAGACCTTCTACAACAAGGTCGACCTGCTGTCGCTCGGCATCGCGCTGGTGCTCGGCACGGCCGGCCTGCCGCACATCCTGATCCGCTTCTACACCGTGCCGACCGCCAAGGCGGCCCGCAAGAGCGTGCTCTGGGCCATCGGCATCATCGGCACCTTCTACCTGCTCACCCTGGCCCTCGGCTTCGGTGCGGCGGCGCTGGTGGGCAGCAAGGCGATCACCGCGCAGGACAAGGCCGGCAACACCGCCGCGCCGCAGCTGGCCGAGGCGCTCGGCATCGACTTCTTCGGCGGCGACCTCGGTGGAGCGGCCCTGCTCGCGATCATCGCGGCGGTCGCCTTCGCCACCATCCTGGCGGTGGTCGCCGGGTTGACCCTGGCCTCCTCGTCCAGCCTGGCGCACGACTTCTACGCGAACGTCCTGAAGAAGGGCGAGACGTCGGAGCGCCAGGAGGTACGGGTCGCCCGGATCTCCGCCCTGGTGATCGGCGCGATCTCCATCCTCCTGTCGATCTACGCGCAGAACCTCAACGTGGCGTTCCTCGTGGCGCTGGCCTTCGCGGTCGCCGCCTCGGGCAACCTGCCGGCGATCCTCTACAGCCTGTTCTGGCGGCGGTTCAACACCTCCGGCGCGGTGTGGGCGATCTACGGCGGTCTGCTCTCGGCCGTGCTGCTGGTGTTCTTCTCGCCGGTGGTCTCGGGCGCGGCGACGTCGATGTTCCCGGACCACGACTGGCAGTGGTTCCCGCTGTCCAACCCGGGCATCCTCTCCATCCCGTTCGGCTTCCTGTGCGGGTGGATCGGCACCCTCATCTCGAAGGAGAACGACGAGGCGAAGTACGCGGAACTGGAGGTGCGCGCCCTCACCGGTTCGGGCGCCCACTGACCCGCGGCACGGGCCCCCTGTTGACGCCACGCGTCAACAGGGGGCCTCTTGCGGTAAACAGGGGTCGGTAGGCTGACCGGCATGAAGGTTGCTGAGCGCTTCGGTTCCGGTCACCGCGTTCTCGTCACCGGCGGCGCCGGTTTCGTCCCGTCGCACCTGGTCGACTCCCTGATCGCCCGGGGCTGCACGGTGGTGGCGCTGGACAACTTCGTCACCGGCTCCAAGGAGAACGTCGCCCACCTGCTCGACCGGCCAACCTTCACCCTGGTCGAGGCGGACCTCTCCGACGGCCTGCCGACGCACCACCCGGCGCTGGCCGAGCGGTTCGACGCGATCCTGCACATGGCCTCGCCGGCCAGCCCCACCGACTTCGCGCAACTGCCCGTGGAGATTCTCCGGGTCGGCTCGGTGGGCACCCTGCACCTGCTGGAGCGCGCGGTCGCCGACGGCGCCCGGTTCCTGATGGCCTCCACCTCCGAGGCGTACGGGGACCCGAAGGAGCACCCGCAGCGCGAGACCTACTGGGGCAACGTCAACCCCATCGGCGTCCGCAGCGTCTACGACGAGGCGAAGCGCTTCTCCGAGGCGGCCACGATGGCGTACCACCGCTACCGCGGGCTGGACGCGGCGATCGTCCGGATCTTCAACACGTACGGCCCGCGGATGCGCCCGGACGACGGCCGGGCCATCCCCACCTTCATCTCCCAGGCGCTGCGCGGCGAGCCGATCACCGTGCACGGCACCGGCAACCAGACCCGGTCGATCTGCTTCGTCGAGGACCTGGTGCGGGGCATCCTGCTGCTGCTCGACTCGACCGAGACCGGCCCGGTCAACTGCGGCACCGAGCACGAGATGTCCATGCGTCAACTCGCCGAATTGATCGTGTCACTCTCCGACAGCAGCTCGCAGGTGACGTACATCACCCGCAGCTCGGACGACCCGGAGATGCGCCGCCCCGATCTGACCCTCGCCCGTGAACTGCTCGGATACGAGCCGACCGTAACGCCCGAAGACGGCCTGCGACGCACGATCGAGTATTTCCGGGCGCGGCTAGGGTAACCAGCTCACGGCGGAGCACCGCGAGCTGAGTGTCGCCTGAGGGCGGTAGTGGCTCCCGCTACGTACCCTGAGTTACATGTCAGCGACCTCTGCCGGCGTTCCTCACCCGCACCTGCACCGCAGCGCCGGGCGCGCCTCGGTGCCCAGCCCCGACCGGGGCGCCTCCGGACGCGCGCGTCCCGCCGAGGCGCGCTGGTACCCGCCGTACGACGAGCAGCAGCCCGGTCCGGGCGGCCCGGCGGGGCCGACGGGACCGGGCGGGCCCGGTGGGGCCGGCGGGCCGGGACGGCGTGGCCCCCGGCCGCGCTGGGGACGGATCGGCCTGGTGGCCGGGATCGCGGTGCTGGTGCTCGCGCTGCTCGGCGGCCTGGGCGCCTGGCTGTACGCGCGCAACCTCGACAACGACCTGGCCCGCACGGACCCGTTCGCGGAGATCACCGGCGGTCGGCCGGCGAAGCCCGTCGACGGCGCGTTGAACATCCTGCTGGTCGGCAGCGACTCCCGGGACCCGGACGCGCCGGTCGACACCAAGAGCCAGTGGCGGGCCGACACGGTCATCGTGATGCACATCCCGGCCGACCACCAGTCGGCGTACCTGGTCTCCATCCCGCGTGACCTGTACGTGCCGATCCCGCAGAGCGCCGGGGCGGACTGCGGCTCCGGCCAGCGCGCGAAGATCAACGCGGCGTTCGCGTTCGGTGGCCTGCCGCTGGCGGTCCGCACCGTGGAGTGCTTCACCGACGTCCGGATCGACCACGTGATGGCGATCGACTTCGGCGGTTTCAAGGAGGTCACCGACGCCCTCGGCGGAGTGGACCTGAAGGTGGAGCGGACGATCACCTCGATCCACAAGCCGTACCGGACGTTCACCAAGGGCACCAACCACATGGACGGCGCCGAGGCGCTGGACTGGATCCGGCAGCGCAAGCAGTTCCCGGACGGCGACTTCGCCCGGATGCGGCACCAGCAGGAGTTCCTCCGGGCGCTGATGGACAAGGCGGCGAGCACCGGCACCCTGGCGAACCCGAAGAAGCTCAACGACTTCCTCAAGTCGGTGACCGCCGCGGTGACCGTCGACCAGGGCTTCTCGGTGACGGACATGGCGGTGCAGTTCCGCAACCTGCGTGGGCAGAACCTCACGTTCCTGACCAGCCCCAACTCGGGCAGCGACACCATCAACGGCGAGTCGGTGGTGGTGTCCGACCGGGAGAAGGCGCTGGCGATGTACCGGGCCATGTCGGCGGACACCATGGCGGACTGGATCAAGGCCAACCCGCCGAAGAGCACCGACGGCGGCTGAGCGCAGGGGTGGACCGCGTCGGCGGC
>NZ_JBFAPG010000017.1:0-30861 GCF_040675595.1 Micromonospora sp. NPDC049580 | reverse complement strand
GGAGTTCCCGGCGGCCATCGTCGTGTCTCGGGCCGGCTGGTACCCGTTTGCGATCATCGCGCCCGGGTACGGCTGAAGTCATGACGGACGACAGGGTGTGGCGCGACGAGGAACGGCTTCCGCTGGAGGAGTTGGAGCGCGCCGTGGCGGGCTCCAGCATCGACGGGCAGGCCGACGACGTGACCGGCAACGACGCCGGTGAGGAGGCCGCCTTCGGGCACGGGCCCGCGGCGGCCGACCGAGGCGGAGAGGCCGAGGGCGCCGGGCGGGAGCCGACCGACCCGCAGCGCGCCTACCGCCCGTCGACGACCGGCCGGACCGGACCGGACAACGGATAGTCCGCGTCGGGCAGAGCGGTCCGGGACTGGGCCGGCGCCCCGGACGCGGCGGGCTCGGACGCGGCGAGCCCGGCCGCTGCGAGCCCAGACGCATCGGAGCCGGGGCCGGGCTGCTCCGGCCCGCTTCCGGCGGCGGGCCGGCGGGCGCCCAGTTCGTAGAGCACGATCAACGCAAGCGCGAGCACCACCAGAGCCGGGCCGAGCACCTGCACCGACACGTTGCTGATCAGCACGCCGAGGCCTGTCGGGACGAGCGCCGCGCCGACACCGGCGGCACCGATCTGCAACCCGATGGCCCGGTCCGCGTGCGCCGCGCCCACCCGGTCGGCGGTGGTGAGGGTGAGCAGCGGAAACACCGGCGCGGCGGCGAACCCCAGCACGACCAGGCCGAGCACGGCCAGCACGGCCGACCCGGGCACCGCGATCAGCGCCGCACCGAGGGCCATGCCGCCCAGGCTGACCCGCAACACCAGCCGGGGCCCCAGCCGCTCGGCGACCACACCCTGCACCACCCGGCCGACGAAGAGGCTGCCCCAGTACGCGGAGACGCAGCCGCCCGCCACGGCGGCGCTCAGGCCGCGCCCCTGGGTGAGCAGCAGGAACGCCCAGAGTCCGGCGGACACCTCGATGGCCACGTACAGCGCGAAGGCCAGTGCCCCGGACCAGACCGCCGGCAGCCGCAGCGTGGCCAGGACCGGCACCCGGACCGCGGGCGCGGCGTCGGTCGTCCCCACGCCCGGCTCGGGAGCGGGAGCGCGACGCTGCCACGCGCGTACGGTGAGCGCGAACGCGGTGGCGAGAGCGAGTTGGGCGCCGGCCACGATGCCGTACCCCCACCGCCAGGCCAGCCCGGCGCTGAGCGCCGCCGTCATGATCAGTGGCCCGATCGCCACGCCGAGGCCGAAGAAGGCGTGCAGCCAGTTCATGTGTCGCGGGCCGAAGGCCCCGGCGGCGTACGCGTTGAGCCCGGAGTCGATCGCACCGGAGCCCAGCCCGAGCACCAGCGCGCAGCCCACGAGCACGGCCAGCCCGGGGCTCACGGCGTAGCCGGTCAGCGCCAGGCTGGCCAGCAGGGTGCTGCCGGCGAGCAGCGCGCCCACGCCGAGGCGGGCCAGCGTGAACCCGGCCAGCACGCTGGAGGCGAGATAGCCGACCGTGCCTGCGGTGAGCAGCAGTCCGACCGCCTCGGTGGGTACGCCGAAGTCCGCGCGGATCGACGGCCAGCCGACGCCGAGCAGTCCGTCGGGCAGGCCGAGGCTGACGAACGCGAGATAGGCCAGCAGGAGCAGCGTGGCGCGGGGCGGCGCGGGCGAGGTGGACACGGGACCCCATCCTGCCGCAGCGCACCTTACCGGCGGCGGGAGCCGCCCGTGCGCCGCGACAAGAACTGGTGTCCGGACGGTTGAGAATGCGGACAGCTCAGCCAGAATCGGCCGATCGGAGGACGGCAAAGGGGCCAGTTCGCGTAAGAATTTCGGGATGCATCAAGGCTCCGGAATCCTCTCCACGCGTCAGCGCCGCCTCGCCTGGCTCGGCTTCCTGCTCGCCGCGCTGCAGGCGCCCGTGTCGGCCTGGCTCGTCTCCGACGAGTCCTGGCTGTTCAGCGTCTGCGTCGCGCTCATGGTGGCCACCGTGATCATCGCCGACGACGCCGCCCGGCGTCGGCCGGCCAACGCGACCAGCGACTAGCCCTCGCCGACCGGCCGGGCCTCGTGTCCCGGTCGGCCCCGGGTGCGGCGGCGCTCCTTCATCTCCGCCTCGAACAGATGGCGTCGCCCGCCCACCAACTCGTCACGGGCCTGCCGGTCCAGTTCGCGGAACAACGCGTGGTAACCGTCGTCGAAGTCCTCGACGATCTGGAACGTCCACCGGCCGGCGATCACGTTGCGGCCGAGCAGTTCGGCGTCGATCCGTTCGGCGATGTGTGGATGTCCGGCGGAGCGGAACTGCTCCACCGCGTCGTCGAGCATCAGGTCGGCGTGCCCGATCAACTGGTGCAGCGAGTACAGGTGCCCACGGGCCCGTTCCACGCACTCCAGCGCCTCGCTGAGCTTGCCCAGCGCCGCGACCGTCTCGTCGCTCACCCCAGCCGGCCGCCGGTGCCGCTCGTCCGGCCCGTCCGTCGGTTCCCCCATCGGTGCCTCCCTGCTGTCCGCCCCACCCGGCGCCGTCCGTGCTCTGTGCCGGGCTGCGCCGTCCCTCTCCTGCTGCCCCGTCTGTGCCGGATCAACCCCCGCGGCCAGCCCGACTCGTCCGGTGGCACAACCGACACCCGCCGAGCGGCCGAGGCCGGTCCCGTGACCGGTCGGTTAGCCTCGGTCACCATGCGTGTGCCGTTCAACCGGGTCGCCTCCCGGACCGCCGTCGACTCGGCGCGGTCGACCCTGGCCGCCCTCACCGTCTCCGTGGGCACCGCCGGCCTCGCCGCCGCCGCCGCGCGTCCCGGACTGCTGGCGCTGGTCGACCAGCACGCCGCAGCCGTGCGGGACAGCCTGGACGGCGACCGGCGGCCGTTGACCGCCGCGACGCTCGCCGGCTACGCCGAGGGGGTACGCGAGGCCGCCCTGGAGCACGGGTGGACGCCGCCGCGGGGCCCGGTGGACTGGAGCGAGCCGGAGTGGCCGCTCACCCGGCTCGTCGCCGTCTGCGCGCTGGCCCGTTCGCTCGGCCGTTCCTGACCCACCCGGTCACCCCGTACGACTCGCGACGCGGAGAGGGCGCCCGCGCAACGCGGACGCCCTTCCCCTCACGATCGTGCCGTCGCGCCCCGCTACGGGCGGTACTGCTGGGTCTCGTCTGCCGCACCGGACTGGTACGTGCCGCGCCCACCGGACATCGTCGACTGCTCGTCGACCCGGGGCATGGCCTGGGTCCGGTCGCCGCCACGGTCGGCCATCTGCCGCTCCATGTCGCCGCGCCCGGCCGAGGTGGCCCGCCGATGCTCCTGCATCGCCCGGGCTTCCTGGGCGGCCCGGTCGAGCCAGCCGTCCCAGCGGTTCTGCATGGGCTTCACCAGACCACCGCCGACGCCGACGATCAGGATGCCGGCGACCGTGGCGAGCACCGCGATCAGCACCGGAGTGGTGACCGTGGTGGCGATACCCACCTGGTTCAGCGCGGCGATCACGCCGAGCGCGATGATGAAGATCGCCGTCAGGTCGGCCAGGACCTTGCCGTACGAGAGCCCGCCCAGCGCCCCGGTGACCAGATCGCGGGCGGCGTTGGCGATCGCGGCCGCGATCACCACGATGACGATCGCGACGAACGCGCGCGGCAGCCAGGCCACCACACCGCTGATCAGGTTACTGATCGCGTTGGGCCCCCAGACTCCGAAGGCGAACTGCAGGGTGAACAGCAGGACGGCGTAGTACGCCAACCTGGCCAGGATGTCGCTGGCGTCGTACTTCGTTCTCTCCAGTGCCCGTTTGATGCCTCCGCGTTCGACGGCCTCGTCGAAATGCACCCGTTCCAGCACCGCATCCACGATCTTGAGGACCGCTCTGGCGATGATCCAGCCGACCACGAGGATGACGATGAAGGCCACTGCCTTCGGGATGAAGAGCAGCACCGACCTCCAGGTGTCGGCGATGGCATCGCCGATGTCGGCCTGCCGAACCGCGAGGGTTTTCAGCATGATGTCCCTCCTGTCGCATGGACTGCGCCGGGGGCATACCCGGCCACCGGTGCGGCAGTCCGTGTGGCTCCCTGCCATTTTTCCGACAAGTCGTCAAACAGGGGTCCTGACCTGCCCTAACAGTCACCCCGCCGGGGCCGGCCGCGACCCGCGCACATGATCGGATGCGGCTGGCCGACGGCCGGCTAGGCTGCGAACATGCCAGGAACGGTCGGGCGAGTCCCCACGCCAGCAATCCCGGTCCCCGGCGAATCCACCGGGCCCGGTGCGGCCGCCGTGCTCGCCCACGACTGGTCCGCCACCGCCCTCGGCCCGCGCGAGGGGTGGGATCCGGCGGTCCGGGCCGTGGTCGAGCTGATCCTCGCCTCGCCGATGCCGATGGCACTGGCGTACGGCGACGACCTCGTCCTGCTCTACAACGACGGCTATGCCGAGTTGTTGGGCAGCAAACACCCCGCTGCCCTCGGTCGACCGGCCGCCGAGGTGTACGCCGAAATCTGGTCGCTGCCCGGCTTCGGTGACGTGATCGAGCGCGCCTACCGGCAGGGCGTGCCCTTCCTGGAGAAGGAGTCCACGCTCCCCCTGATGCGGGACAGCTCCGGGGTGGTCGAGCAGGTGGTCTTCACCCGGGGTCACTCGGCCGTCCGTGACAGCGCTGGGCAGATCGTGGGAATCCTGACGGTGGCCGCCGAAACCACCCACGTGACCGAGCAGTTGCAGAGTCTCAGCGACGTCGCCGCCGCGCTCGCCGGCACCCTCACCCTCGACGACGTGGCCCGGGTCGCGCTGCGCCACACCATCACCACGTTCGACGCCGACCGGGTCTCGTTCGTGGTCGACGAGGGTGGCGGTGGCTGGCGGATGGTGCGCCGGGTCCGCGGCGAGCTGATGGACGAGGCCGACGAGCGGTTGCCGCCGCTGTGGCGGCGGACGCCGGCGGACTGGCTGGGCCCGGTCGCGCTCGCGGCCCGCTCGGGCGAGTCGTCGTTCACCCGTGACGGGCAGCCGCTGCGCGAGACCGCCGTGGACCGCCACGACCAGAAGATCCGGTCGATGGCCGTGCTGCCGCTGGGCACCTCGGTGATCCGGGGTGGGTTGACGGTCGGCTACCAGGTGCCGCACTCCTGGTCGGCGGCCGAGCGGGCGCTGCTGGCCGCCTCGGCGGAGCTGATCGGTCAGGCCGCGGAGCGGGCCCGGCGGTTCGAGACCCAGCACGGCACCGCCCAGTTGCTGCAACGCAGCATGCTGCCGGAGCACCTTCCCGACCTGCCCCGGCTGCGGATCGCGGCCCGCTACGACCCGGGGGTGGACGGCAACGCGGCCGGCGGTGACTTCTACGACGCGTTCCTGCTGCCCACCGGCGCGCTCGGCGTGGTGCTGGGCGACGTCGCCGGGCACGACGTGCAGGCCGCGGCGCGGATGGGGCAGGTGCGGGCGGCGCTGCGGGCGCTGGCCCTGGCCGACCCGGCGCCGGACGCGGTGCTGGCCGGGCTGGACCGGCTCGTGGCCAGCCTCGGCGTGGAGGCCGGCACCCACGAGCTGTTCGTCACCGTGGCGTTCGGGGTCATCGACGCCGAGCGCCGGGAGCTGACCCTGGCCAGCGCCGGTCATCCCGCCCCGCTGATCCGCCGGTGCTCCGCGGACGGCCGGTCGCACGCCGAGTACGTGGACCTGCCGGCCGGTCCCCCGCTGGGGCTGGGCGGGCGCCCGACCACCGTCACGGTCGCATTCCCTCCCGGCGACACCCTGCTGTTGTTCAGCGACGGCGTGGTGGAGCGGCGGCGGCAGAGCCTCACCGCCGGGCTGGACGCCCTCGGCGACGCCGTGGCCAAGGCCGGCACCAGTGATCCCCGCGCCCTCTGCGCGGTGGCCACCGCCGCCGTGTCCGGCGGCACCGAGGACGACGTGGCCGTGCTGGCGGTCGAGCACGCGCTCAAGCCGAGCCGGTCGGCGGCGATGGAGGTGCCGGCCGAGCCGACCGCGCCCAGCCGGGTCCGACACTGGATGACCGGCCAGCTCACCGAGTGGCAGGTGCCCGAGTCGGTGATCGGCGCGGCGGTGCTGTGCACCAGCGAGCTGACCACCAACGCGCTGCTGCACGCCGGCACGGCCGCCCGCGTGGAGATCGATCTCAGTCCGGAGCGGCTGCTGGTCTCGGTCGCCGATTCCGGCACCCGGGGCACCGTGACCCGGGCCCGCACGGACACGTTGAGCAGTCGCGGGCGCGGGCTGGGCCTGATCGAGGAGCTGAGCGACGCGTGGGGCACCGATCCGTCGGTGCGCGGCTCGACGGTCTGGTTCGAGATCCTCGTCCCGCCGGCCGAGCCGCGCTGAGGTCGGCCGGCGTCGCCGAACCCGGACGAATCAGCCGACCGCCGAACGGGTAGGAGTGCGCCCATGGCCACCGAACAACCCCACGGGGTGCTCTTCGACATCGACGGGACGCTTGTCGACACCACCTACCTGCACACGGTGAGCTGGTGGGAGGCGCTGCGCCAGGCCGACCACCCGGTGCCGATGGCGACCGTGCACCGCTCGATCGGGATGGGCTCGGACAAGCTGCTGAACCACCTGCTCGGCCCCGAGCGCGACCGCGACGACGACCCGAAGCTCCGCGAGGCGCACAACACCCTGTACACCGAGTACTGGGAGCGGCTGACTCCGCTGCCCGGGGCGGCGGACCTGCTGCGGGCGTGCGCCGAGCGGGGGCTGCGGGTGGTGCTCGCCACCTCCGCCGCGGAACACGAGGTGGGTGCGCTGCGCCGGGCCCTGAACGCCGACGACGTGGTGGACACCATCACCTCCTCGGCGGACGCGCAGGAGAGCAAGCCGGCACCGGACATTCTCGAGGCGGCGCTGGAGCAGTCCGGGCTGCCCGCCGAGCGCGTCGTCTTCGTCGGCGACTCGGTCTGGGACGTCGCCGCGGCCGGCAAACTGGACATTCCCTGCGTCGGGTTGACCTGCGGCGGCACCAGCCGGGGGGAACTCGCCGGCGCCGGCGCGGTGGCGGTGTACGACGACCCGGCCGCGCTGCTGGCCGAGCTGGCGGATTCCCCGCTCATCCGGCCGAGGTGAGACTCACTCCGGTTCACCGGGGCGCACACGCATAGCCGGAAGTCTTCCGGGGCATGGTCTGTGGCCACCTGCCCGCGCCGCGCGGGTGCGGCGAAAGGGTGGTGTCCGTGGAGCCGGTAGACGTCGCGTTCGCGCTTGTGGGCCTGGGCGCGCTGCTCGCGGGCATCCTGCCCCGGGTGTTGGAGCGCCGCCCGTTGTCCATGCCCATCGCGTTCCTCACCCTCGGCATGCTGGTCTTCCTGCTGCCGGTCGGACTACCGACACCGGACCCGCTGGCCCACCCCGAGCTGACCACCCACCTGACCGAGATCGGGGTGATCGTCGCCCTGATGGGCGCCGGGTTGAAGATCGACCGGCCGTTGAGCTGGGCCCGGTGGTCCTCCACCTGGCGGCTGCTGGCCATCGCGATGCCGTTGTGCATCGCGGCGGTGGCGCTGCTCGGGTGGTGGTGGGCTGGCCTGGTGCCGGCCGCGGCGCTGCTGCTGGGCGCCGCGCTGGCGCCGACCGATCCGGTGCTCGCCGCCGACGTGCAGGTCGGCGAGCCGACCGATGTGGAGGACTCCGAGGACGAGGTCCGTTTCGCCCTGACCTCGGAGGCGGGCCTCAACGACGGTCTGGCGTTCCCGTTCGTCTACGCGGCCATCGCGATCGCCTCGACCAGCCTCGCCCCGCGCGCGTGGGTGGCCGAGTGGTTCACCGTCGACGTGCTCTGGAAGGTGGGCGTCGGTGTGGGGGGCGGCCTGCTCATCGGCTGGCTGCTCGGCAAGCTGTTCTTCCGGGCGCCCAGCGAGCTGCGGCTGGCCCGGCACGCCGAGGGTTTCCTGGCGCTGGCCGCCACCTTCCTGGCGTACGGGCTGGTGGAGGTGGCCGGCGGGTACGGCTTCCTGGCGGTGTTCGTGGCCGCGCGGGCCATCCGGGCCGCCGAGCGGACCCACGAGTTCCATTCGGTGCTGCACGACTTCGCCGAGCAGGTCGAGCGGTTGCTCACCCTGGTGTTGTTGCTGCTGCTCGGCGGCGCGATCGTGGGCGGTCTGCTCGCCCCGCTGACCTGGCCGGCGGCCGCCGTCGGGCTGGCGCTGGTCTTCCTGATCCGGCCGGCCGTCGGCTGGTTGTCGCTGCGCGGCGCGCCCGGCCGGCCGGCCGAGCACTGGGTGATCTCGCTGTTCGGCATCCGCGGGGTGGGCTCGTTCTACTACCTGGCGTACGCCACCACGAAGGCGGACTTTCCACAGGCGGAGCTGTTGTGGGCGACCGTCGGGCTGGTGGTGCTCGTCTCCGTGGTGGTGCACGGCGTCGCGGCGACCCCGGTCATGCAGTTGCTGGACCGCGAGGGTGAGCGGACGGAAGACCCGTCCGAACCCGAGGCCCGGCCGGTCGCCGCCGCCGGGCACCCCTGAGGAGTGGGCAGCGGCGTTCAGCCGAGGCGGGCGGCCAGCGCGCGACCGAGGTCGCGGCCGGAGCGCCAGGCGCTCTGCACGCGGGGCTTGCCGAACGCGTCGCCGGCCAGACCGATCCCGTCGGCGTCGAGGTGGTGGGTGTTCCCGGTGAGGTCGCCGGCCGGCTTGGCGTACGTCCAGCGGTGCACGTGCACGTCGGTGGCCGCCTCGGCCAGCCCCAGCAGGTCCCGGACGGCCTGCTCGATCGCCGGTCCGGCGCCGGAAGGCTGGGCCAGGTGCCGGGCGGCGAACTCCGGCACGGTGTGCGCCACCAGCACCGGCGCGTCGTCACCGCGCCGGTCGCCGTCGTCGCAGATGAGCGAGAGCACCGGATGGTCGTTGACGAACGCGCCGTGGAAGTGCGGCCAGCGCCGGGACGGGAAACGCAGCACCGCGGCCAGGGCCGGCCACCAGGTCTGCTCCTGCACGACCCGGGTGGCGTCGGCCAGGGCGGGATCGAGCAGCAGGGCGGCCTGCGGCCCCGGCATGGCCAGGGCGACCGCCGCGTACGGCTCGCCGTCGACGGCCGGCCCCGGCTCCACGGCGAGCACCAGCCGGTCGACGGTCACCGGCACCGCGCCGGCCAGGTGTTCGACAAGCGACCGCAGCCCGCGTGGCGCGGCGTAGCGCAGCGGACCGGGCACGTCGTGGCGGCCGTTGGTGTCGTACGACCAGAAGGTGTCGGTCCACTCCCGGACCAGGCCGGCGGCACGCCACTCGTCGACCACGGCGGCGAAGTCCGGGTCGCTGGCGGTGAAGTACGCGGCGCCGATGTCGGCGGGGCGGCCGTCGAAGCGTTTGCTGGCCATCCGGCCGCCGCAGACGTGCCCCCGTTCACGGACCTGAACCGGCACCCCGGCCCGGCCCAACTCCACCGCGCAGGCCACCCCGGCGATGCCCGCCCCGACCACCGCCACGCCCGAGGAGTTCACGCTCATCCGTTGATCGTAGGTGCCGGCGGTCGCCACGGATGGGCATGAACCGGCGGTGATCGGGGTACTGGCACACCTGTTCGAAGAGAGGGTGATGATGATAGCGGACCACAGCAACGACCAGGCCGACCCGCGCGGCGCGATCAAGGACCCGGACGAGTGGGTCACCGGCGACGAGCCGCCCACCGCGGCCCAGGAGTCGTACCTGGCCACGCTGGCCCGGGAGGCGGACGCGACGCTGCCGGACGACCTGACCAAGGCCGAGGCGTCCAAGCGGATCGACGAACTGCAGGCCGAGACGGGTCGCGGCCAGTAGCTCGGCGGTCAGGGGCGCGGCAGGGTGTGCAGCCGGACCCGCGTCAGTCGGGCCTGGGTTGTCTCGGCCTCCAGATAGGTGGCGTGCGGCTGGGATCGGCGGTCGGTGGGCGACCCGGGGTTGAGCAGGCGCAGCCCACCGGGCGCCACGCTGTCCCAGGGGATGTGCGAGTGCCCGAAGACCAGCAGGTCGACGTCGGGAAAGCGGGCCGCGCACCGCTGCTCCCGGCCGGTACGGGGGCCGGTCTCGTGCACCACGGCGACCCGTAGCCCGTCGAGGTCGACGCGGGCCACCTCCGGCAGCCGGGCGCGTAGCGCCGGGCCGTCGTTGTTGCCGTACACGCCGATCAGCCGCCGCGCGCGGGCGGTCATGGCGTCCAGCAGCGACTCGTCGACCCAGTCGCCGGCGTGCAGGACGACGTCCGCCGCCTCGATCGCCGTCCACAGCGGCCCCGGGAGGTCCCGGGCCCGCTTGGGGAGATGCGTGTCCGCCGTGAGCACCAGCCTCATGCCGGCATCATCCCCCGAGCGGGCGCCGTCCACCCGGGGACGCTCGTGGGGGCGCTCAGCTCCGGGCAGCTCGGCGCGACGTCGGTGTAAAGTACCCGGGCGGCATGCCGCGGCGACGCAGCCCCGGGTTCTGCTCGACGTCACTGAGCACACCGGCGGCGTTGATCAGGCCGATGTGCGAGAACGCCTGGGGAAAGTTGCCCAACTGCTCCCCGGTCGACGGGTCGACCTGCTCGGCGAACAGTCCCAGGTCGTTGACCCGCCCGGCCAGCGCGTCGAACAACTCGTGCGCCCGGTCCCGCTCGCCGGCCAGCGCCAGGCAGCACACCAGCCAGAACGAGCAGATGAGAAACCCCGCCGGGTCGCCGTTCCAGCGCCGCAGCAGGCCGTCGTGCGACAGCTGCGCCTCCACCGCGCGGACCGTCGAACGCATCCGCGGGTCGTCGGCCGGGAGGAACCCCACCAGCGGCATCACCAGCACCGACGCGTCCAGGTCGTCGGATTCGAAACTCCCGGTGTACGCCCCGAGCCGGTCGCTCCACCCGCGTTGCAGCACCTCCGCGCGCACCTCGTCGCGGGCGGCCGCCCAGCGGGCCACGTCCTGCGGCTGACCGAGTCGTTCGCCGAAGCGGACCGCCCGGTCCAGGGCCGACCAGCACTGCACCTTCGAGGACACGTGGTGGCGTTCGATCCCGCGCTCCTCCCACATCCCCGCGTCCGGCAGCTCCCAGTCCCGCTCCGCCTTGTCCGCGAGTGACCGGAGCAGGTGGTAGACGTCCGGCTCCAACGGTTCCAGCCGGTCGCGCATCAGCCAGGCCGCGTCCAACGCCTCACCGAAGATGTCGGTCTGCCGCTGCCGCCACGCGTCGTTGCCGATCATCACCGGCGGGCTGTCGCGGTAGCCGGCGAGCTGATCCAGGCGGTGCTCCGTGAGGTCCCGCTCCCCCAGCACCCCGTACATGATGGGCACCGGCTCCTCGTCGATCCGGCCCATCGCGCGACCCAACCAGGCGAACTGCCGCTGTACCTCGTCGTAACACGCCGTCCGCCACAGCGCCCGCAGCGTCAGGCTGAAGTCGCGCACCCACACGTAGCGGTAGTCGTAGTTCCGGTCCCCGCCGAGCTTCTCCGGCAGCGAGGTGGTCACCGACGCCACCACCGCGCCGCTGGGTCGGTACGTCATGCCCTGCACCACCAACGCGCTGCGCCGCACGTGCTCGGCGTAGATCCCGGTGTACGCGTGCTGCCGGCCCCAGGAGCGCCATCCTTCGGCCGTGTCGGCGATGGTCCGGTCGGCTTCGGGCACCTGCGGCTGCGGCGCGTCGTAGGTCGGGGCGTACCCGAGGGTGAAGTTGTGGGTCGTGCCGGCGCGGACGGTGAACGTCGCGGTGGCCTCGCCCTCGCCGCAGGTCAGCCGCAGGCCACTGACCAGGGCGAGCCGGCTGGCCCCGCCGACCGCCTCCAGGGCGCTCTCCCGCGCCGGGCTCCAGGGCGAGCGCGTCGGTCAGCTCCACCTCGCCCTGCGCGGTGTGGAAGACGGTCCGCAGCACGAGGGTGCCGTCGAGGTAGCAGCGTTCGACGGTGAAGTCGACCTCCGGGCAGATCGACCAGTGTCCGGCGTCCTCGCCGATCAGCCGCGCGAACACCGACGGCGCGTCGAACCGGCCCGGGCACCACCAGTTCACCGAGCCCGAGCGGTCCACCAACGCGGCCGTGCGGCCGTCGGCGAGGAACCCGTGGTCGCTGATCTGTCCGCTCTGCACCGGACTGCCTACCCGGACCGTCCCCGCACATGCCTCACCGGAGACACGCACCCCACTCCGGCGGCGGGCGTTACCGCCCGGCACTGGCGGGAACGCGGTCGGCTGACGAGGGAGGATGCTCATGACCTCAGCTTCGGGGCCGGCCGCCGCGTGGCGGCCCGGCGCAACCAGTGGCGACGTGCTTCCGTCCGGGCCGGCAGGCCGCCTGTCGACGCCGGCCGGGGACGGGCACGGGCCGGAGAGCGGCCCACCCACAGTGACGATCGGCTCGTATCCGGACTATCCGTCCGCGCAGAAGGTGGTCGACTACCTGGCCGACAACCGCTTCCCGGTGGAGCACAGCGCCATCGTCGGCACGAACCTCACGCTGGTGGAGACGGTGCTCGGGCGGATGACCACCGGCCGCGCGGCCCTGCTCGGCGCCGGCACCGGCGCCTGGTTCGGGCTCTTCATCGGCCTGCTGTTCGGCATCTTCACCGTCGGCAACTGGCTGGCGGTGATCCTGGTCGGCCTGGTCATCGGCGCGATCTGGGGCGCCGTGTTCGGCGCTGTGGCGCACGCGATGACCGGCGGGCAGCGCGACTTCACCTCGGCCAGCTCGCTGCGCGCCGGCCAGTACGCGGTGACCGTCGACGCACAGCTCGCCGATCAGGCCCGGCAACTGCTGGGCCGGATGCAGGTGCCCGGCTCGACGCCGGCGAATTCCCGCTGATCCACCGGCACGACCGGCCGTCCCGGCAGTCCGCCGGGGCGGCCGGTCAGCCGTGGTACGCCAGCTCGCCGGCCCGCAGTGGCACGTCGACCCGGTTCTCCGGCGGCGCGAGGGGGCAGGCCCAGCGGTCGTCGTACGCGCAGCTGGGGTTGTAGAGGTAGTTGGCGTCCAGCCGGACCCGGTCACCGGGCAGCAGCTCGACGCCCCGGCCGAAGGTGCCCTTCACCGTGTCGGTGAGGTACCGCCCCCCGCCGTAGGTCTCCTGCCCGCAGGTGCCGTCGCGCAGCGGCACGAAGAGCCCACCCCCGTACGCCTCGATCCACCACAGCGTGAGCGGCCCCCACGGCGTCTCGGCCACCGCCACCCGCCGGTACGCGACGACCCCGTCCGGGCCGCCGGTGTCCACCCGCAGCTCGCCGCTGGCCGGTCGCAGGGGCGCCTCCACCACGGCCTCCGGGTTCGGCGCGAAGTAGCGCACACCGGTGAAGCCGGGCCGCTCGGCCGGCGGTATCGGGCTCTGCGGGTGGGTGGCGAAGAGCTCGTCGCGGCCGGCGCGGAAGCCGGCGAGGTCGTCGTCGGACAGGTACAGCCGGGCCACCCGCTCCCGCCAGTCGGCCAGTTCCAGATCGGTCAGCATGCGGCGGACTCCTGATCGATTGACAACTCTCCGGACCGCAGGGGCCTGCCGCACGCCTGGCAGCAGACCTCGGCGACGAACACCTCACCGCACACGTCGTGGATGAAGTCGACCTTGGGTACCTCGGCGTCGCTGTAGGTGTCGCCCCAGCGCTTGAGCACGAGGATGACCTGCCCGAGGTCCCTACCCTTCTGGGTGAGTTCGTACCCGGCGACCTTGCCGTCCTCGGTCGATCGCGCCTGCAGGATGCCGGTCTCGGCGAGCTTTCGCAGCCGGGCGGCGAGCACGTCCCGGGGCGCGCCGACCGCTCGCAGGATCTCGGTGTAGCGGGAGGCCCCGAAAGCGAGCGCCCGCACGATGTGCAGCGACCACCTGTCGTTGACCGCGTCGAGCGCCACAGCGAGCGTGTCCCGAGACGGTTTGGAATTCAAACCGCCGGTGCTACGGTTCGTCTGGTTGGACATTCAAACCACACTACCCGAGGAAGCACCCATGACGTCGCCACCCGAACCACGTACCGAGCGGGAAACGCCCGTCGTCACCCACCGCCGAGCCTGGCTCTCCCTCGTGCTCACCGGGCTGATCATCGGTACGGCCTTCATCGCCGTCTACGTCGGGCTGCAACGCGGTCCCGAGCCGCGCCACCTGCCGATCGCGGTGGTCGGTGAGCAGTTGGCCACCACCGCACAGGCCGGGTTCGGCGATGCCGTCGCCGTCACGCCGGTGACCACCGTCGAGGACGGCACGGCCCTGGTCCGCGACGGCGACGCCGTCGCGGTGCTCGGCGCGACCTCCCCCGGCACGCTGACGCTCGACTACGCCGGCGCGAGCGGATTCAGCGAGAGCGGCGCCGCCCGGCAACTCGCCGCCGGTCTCGCCAGGCAGGCCGGCGCGACCGTCCAGGAGAACGACATCGTGCCGCTGGCGAGCTACGACAGCCGCGGGTTGTCCGCCTTCTACGTGGTGTTCGGGGTCACCCTCTCGTCGTTCGTCCTCGCGCAGGGGCTCACCGCGGCCACCGCGAAGGTGCGCCTGCGGCACCGGCTCTACGCCATGGGCGGATTCGCCGTCGCGATCGGCGTGATCGCGGCGACGGTCGCCGGCCCGGTCTACGGGTCACTGACGGCACCGTTCCCGCTGCTCGCCCTGTCGCTCATCCTGCTGTCGGCCGCCAGCGCCTTCACGACGAAGGCCCTCGGGGCCTGGCTCGGCCCGATCGGAATCGCGCTCGCCGTGCTCACCCTCACCACCATCGGCAACGCGACGAGCGGAGCGACCATCGGGATCGACCTGCTGCCGGGATGGGCGCAGGCGATCTCCGCGAAGCTCCCGCCGGGCGCGGCCGTGCGCGCGGTCAACAACTTCGGTTACTTCAACGGCTCGCACACGCTGGTGCCCCTGGCCGTCCTCGCCACCTGGTTCCTGGCTGGCCTGGGCTTCGTCCTGCTCCGACAGCGGACCGCGCGGCGACGCCCGCCCGCGACACCCTGATCCGAGGGTGGAGCCGGCCGGTGGGCGCACGACGGGTGCCCACCCGGCCGTCACTCCCGAGGCCAGTTGCTCAGGACGGCGTCGAGGGCGTCGAGGGCGCGGGCCCAGGATTCGTCCGTCGAGCGCGGGGTGTGGCGGAAACCGCCGGTCCGCTCCAGGCTCACGAAGCCGTGGAACGTGCTGTGCATCATCCGGACGGCGTCGGTCTGGTCCGGCTCGGAGAGCCGGTAGCCGCGCAGGATCGCCCGGGTCATCTCGGCGTGCCGGACGCCCGCGCTCGCGGCGGCCGTCTCGGGGTCGAGGTCGATCTGCATCGCGGCGTAGCGGCCCGGATGCCGTGTCGCGTAGTCCCGGTACGCGTTGGCGAAGGCGACCAGCGCGTCCTTTCCGGCCCGGCCGGCGAGCGCCTCGGCGACCCGGTCGGCCAGCTCGGCGAGCGCCAGCAGGGCGATCCTGACCCGCAGGTCATGGGCGCTCCTGATGTGGAAGTACAGGCTCGCGTCCTTCACGCCGAAGTGCCGCGCGAGCGCGGCGACTGTCACGTTCTCGACGCCCACCTCGTCGGCCAGCTCGGCCGCCGCCAGGGCCAGTCGCTCGGCGGTCACTCCGGCACGTGCCACGCACCACACCCCAGAATCTAGTCTCGTTAATCGTTTACCTAGGAGAGCTAGGCTAATGCCTATGCTAGCCCTCACCGAACGCGCCATCCGCGCTTCCTTCGTCAACTGCACGCAGGGCGAGGCGAAGCGGTTGGCCGTACCCAGCGATCTTCAGACGCACCCCTGGGACGACCTCGACTTCCTCGGCTGGCGGGACCCCGCCGCGCCGCAACGGGCGTACCTGATCGCCGAGACCGACGACGGCCCGGTCGGGGTGGCCCTGCGGGTGGCGCCGCAGCAGACCGGGAGCACCCGACGCAGCATGTGCTCCCTCTGCCTGACCACCCACACCGGCGACGGCGTGTCGCTGATGACCGCGCGCAAGGCCGGCCGCGAGGGCCGGCAGGGCAACTCCGTCGGGGCGTACGTCTGCTCCGACCTGGCCTGCTCGCTCTACCTGCGGGGCAGGAAGCACGCCGGGCCACGGATGCACGAGACGCTGTCCGTGGAGGAGAAGATCGAGCGCACCAGGACCACCCTGGCGGCGTTCCTCCGCAAGGTCACCGAATGACGGTCGGAACCAGCACCTGAGGGTCGGTGGCCAGGCGGGCGTGCAGGTGCTCGTCGTACCGGCGGCCGTCGCCGTACCGGTACGACTCGCGCAGCGTCCCCTCAGCGGGGTAGCCGGCCCGGTCGGCGACCCGGCAGGACGCCGGGTTGGCGACGGCGTGACACAGCTCGATCCGGTGCAGCCGGAGGACGTCGAACGCCCACGCGGTGAGCCGGACGACGGCCCGCGTCGCCACGTGACGTCCACGCGCCGCCGGCACGGTCCAGTACCCGATGGAGGCGTCGCCGTGGCGGATGTGGTGCAGCGACACCGAGCCGAGCAGCTTGCCGTCACCGGCGGCGGTCACCGCAAATGAGGCGTGGTCCCCTGCCGACCAGTCGGCCCGGCGACGCACCCAGAGCAGGGCGACGTCGTCGTCGATCGGCCCGTCGCCCTGCGGGTTCCACTGGGCGACGGCCGGGTCGCGCAGGGCGTCGCGCACCGCCGGGGCGTCCGCCTCCCGCCACGGGCGCAGCAGCAGGTCGGCGGCGGCGAGCTCCACGTGTTCCACGAGGCCGGAGTCTGACACACCCCGCGCCGGCACCGCCGCCAATTATCCGATCTTTCTTCAAAACTGCACGAAGCACACCACGAACCGGACAGACGTGACGCAGACAACGCGCGACAGCACTAGTTAAATTTTGAACTACTGCTATCGTGATGGGCGTGATCGAGAGCCTGGACAGCACCCGAGCGGCCGCCTGGCGCGCCTACATCGAGGCCAGCCAGCGCCTGTTCACCCAGTTGGAAGACGACCTGCGCGCCGACAGCGACCTCACCTTCGCCGACTACCACGTGCTGGTCCTGCTCTCCGAGGCGCCGGGGCAACGACTGCGGATGGGCGAGCTGGCCGGCCGGCTGGTCTTCTCCCCCAGCCGACTCACGTACCAGATCTCCTCGATGCAGCGGCGCGGGCTGGTCAGCAAGGAGGCCTGCCCGGACGACCGACGCGGCAGCGAGGCCGTGCTCACCGCCGCCGGGCTGCTCGCCCTGTCCGACGCCGCGCCCCACCACCTGGCGTCGGTGCGTACCCACCTGATGGACGACCTCGACGACGCCGAGGTCGCCTGCCTCACCCGGGTCTTCGACCGGCTCGGCCGCCGCCTGCGGGCGGCCCGCGCCACGTCGAGCAACACCCACGCCACACGTTAAGGAGCCCCCGATGCCCGCGATCACCGTCGACAACGTCCTCGTCCTGCCCCGCCTGCCCCAGCGCGACGGGTCCACCAGCTTCCGCAAGGTCCGCACGGTGACCACCGCGCCCAGTGGCTTCGAGGGTGAGGGCTTCCCGGTCCGCCGGGCCTTCGCCGGGGTCTCGACGACCGACCTGGACCCGTTCATCCACCTCGACCAGATGGGCGAGGTGGACTACGCGCCGGGCGAGCCCAAGGGCACCCCGTGGCACCCGCACCGCGGCTTCGAGACCGTCACGTACATCATCGACGGCGTCTTCGACCACCAGGACTCGCAGGGTGGTGGCGGGACCATCACCGACGGCGACACCCAGTGGATGACCGCCGGCAGCGGCCTGCTGCACATCGAGGCCCCGCCGGAGCACCTCGTGCTGAGCGGCGGGCTCTTCCACGGCACGCAGCTCTGGGTCAACCTGCCCCGCGCGGCCAAGATGAACCCGCCCCGCTACCAGGACATCCGGGGCCGGGAGTCGGCCCTGCTCACCACGCCCGACGGCGGCGCGCTGATCCGGGTCATCGCCGGCGAGGTGGCCGGGCACCGGGGCCCCGGGTCGACGTTCACGCCGATCACCATCACCCACGTCACGGTGCAGCCGGGCGCGCAGGTCGACCTGCCCTGGAACCCCGACTTCAACGCGCTGGTGTACGTCCTCGGCGGGCGCGGCACCGTCGGCGTCGAGCGCCGGCCGGTCCGCACCGGTCAGCTCGCGGTGCACGGTCCGGGCGACGCGCTGCGCTTCAGCGCGGACCCCACGCAGGACAGCAACACCCCGGCGCTGGACCTCTACATCATGGGCGGTCAGCCCATCCGGGAGCCGGTGGCACAGTACGGCCCGTTCGTGATGAACACCCGCGACGAATTGCTCCAGGCGTTCGAGGACTTCAAGGCCGGCCGGCTCGGCGTCATCCCCACCGAGCGGGTGCCGCACACCGACGGCCAGGGCCCGCGTCCCTGACCCTGACCATGCGAAAGGCCCCCGGTTACCAACCGGGGGCCTTTGCGTAGTACTGGTCAGGCGACTTCGTGTGCCTTCGCCATGTCGACGAAGCCCTGCCACTGCGCCGGCCCGAAGGCGAGCGTCCCGCCGTCGCGGTCCTTCGTGTCGCGGACAAGGACGACACCGGGAAGGTTGTCGGCGACCTCGATGCACGCGCCGCCGTTGCTGCCGCTCTTCGTGCTCTTGCGCCACTGCGCGCCGGTCATGTCCATGCTGATGCCGCTTCCCTGATGAGGTCGAGAGATTGCGTCCTGGGTAGAGCATCGCCAACTATGCGCGCCCACCGCCGTTCGAGGGTAGCAATTTCCGCCGCGTCGTCCGTGATGTGCGCCTTGACCTGGCCATCTTGATGCCCCACACGCGTGCCGTCAGGCCCCTCGGCGAGGATGAATGGGCCACCCATTCCGAGGTACATCGGAGTATCGCGCGGAACCACATGGACCTGCACCAGCTCGGCGCACACGGCGATGTGCTCACACTGCTCGCGCATGATGACACCGCTGGGTCCGACCCGCCGACGTAAGACGGCCTCGTCCATCAGCACGACGACGAGCGGGGGCCGCGGCCGGCGAAGGATGGCCTGTCGCTGCAAACGCGCCGCGGCCAGCTCGTCGACCTCGTCAGGGCTGAAGGATTCGATCTCAAGCGTGGCCCTGGCGTAAGCCTCCGTCTGCAGTAGACCGGGCACCCATGCCAGCTCGAACCATCGAATGACCGTGGCCTCGTGTTCGATCTCGGCCCATTGACGGAACCACGACGGTTCACGACGCTTGAGTACGTCCGGCCAAAGGTCCCCTACGTCCCGAGCGAGCAACCTTGCGATCTGGGAACGGTGACGCGGTCGCGGGACGCGTCCAGGATTGACCCATCGCTGCGCCGTTTTCGGGTCTACGCCCACCTGAGCTGCAAGAGATTCCGCTGTCTCGCCTGCCTCGGTCATGGCCGCGATGAGTCCGTGGTTCACAGCACCTCCCATGTGGACGTCCGGGACACCCAAAACACCTTAACCAACGCTGTGTATCAGTCCCAACACTCTCGGCAGGGTTACGTCAGACGGCGCGGCCGGTAGGGACCACCCGAGACCCGGCGGACGCGTTCGTACCGGGGCCGCCCCTGTCCGGCGAGCACCTCACGGGGGCGGCCCCTTCCCACGACAGCGCCAAGGAGGCACCGTGCGCTTCACGTTCTGGCACAGCGAATCCATCCTGAGAGGGGCAGGCCCCCGCCCCGCCCTGCCTCGCTCGGCCGGGGCCACGGTTCCCTCTGAGGCGTTCCGGGTGGACGAGGTCGGCCGAGTAGGTCACCTGCTCCGGGCACCGGAGTTCCGGGCGAACGGGGGTCAGGCGTGATCTCCGCCCAGGTTTCCGTCCCCGAGCGAGGGCCGATCGCGGACCGTCCGCGCCGGCACGGCCAGGCCCCGCCACACACGCCGTTACGGCCGCACTGGGTGTGCCGTGCCGACGGTCAGCCGTGGCCGTGCCCGACCGCGCGACTCATGCTCAAAGCCGAGTACGAGAACAAGATGCCGAGCCTGTCGATTTACCTGGCCGGGTTGCTGTACGAGGCAATGCGCGACCTGTACCACCTGAACCCACACGACGGGCCGAGCCCGCGAGCCCTGTACGACCGGTTCGTGGGATGGGGACCGTTCCGCAGGCCGATCGTTGAGCCTTCGACCCAGCACGGCGGCACCTAGATTCCCGTTGGCCGCCGTCCTGGCCAGCCTATGAGGGCCGCATCCCAGATCATGTCTTTACCAATGGAAAGTTGCGTGATTCGCTACTCTACGCAGTCCTTGCCGCAGAGTAGCCTCCGGTAGCATGGCCGGCGTTATGCCCGATTGCCCCATGGCACTTGCTCGGTGGAGCCGAACCATCCGAAAGGCGGCATCTGCTTCGAGTAATTGCCGTTGTATCCTATCCGGTGGAGGATTAGCATGGTCAAATAATGCCGCGCCAAAAACCAAGCGTCCTTAGATACGCCTGCGATGTGATAGATCTCGTCTCGCGGCGACTTGGGATGCACGAGACGGTTGCGGAAGCGGACCAGCGCCGCAGGCGCGTCTGTCAACTCTTCCTCCTTGGCGAATTGCTCAAGAGCGGGAAGGTCGAATTCGCTGAAGTTGGTGGGCATTGAGGCCAATCTGAGCACCTCACGGAGCCTCGCTTCGCCGTGCCACCTTTTGCCGTAGACCGCTTCATTTACTCTACCGCTAAGGACCAGCTCGACCCATTCGATGTTCTCGAGTGCCGAGAAGGCTGTCGTTATCCGCTGTTCGACGAACCCAACACTGTTGGTTTGAACTGCCGAAACCATCTGAAACCTGAGTAAACCTTGCCCACCATCCTGGCGGAAAGCTCGCAAAAGCGAGTGCACGTAGTTGTCAAAGTCTTCCGCAGACTGGTAGTAGAGCCATGCCGCGCCGATGTTCTGAAGGGGGTCGCAGAGGGCTGACGACCAAGATTCCCAAATTACGGTGCCGTCAGGTCCGTATCCGACTGGGAGCGCGGGTGCCACCCAGCGGCCCAATGCGAACGAGAGACCTACGCGCATCTGCTCTAGAAACGCCTTCGCAGTTTGGACTGAGAAAGGTGCGTGGTCCGACCGGCGCACTTCCATGACATGTGTCAGGACGAAGACGTTGTCGGCGTGGGCGTCTCTAACGATTTCCGAAAGGTCTGGGCGACTGTCGAGAGTGATGCTCCAGCCCTCGACTTCCCCTCGCCAGCGGCCCGCCCACCAATGAACCCGACCGTCCCTTCGTGCCTCAAGCGTGGCGTTACCCAAGATGTCGGCCAAGTTCATCCAGTGCACCAAGAGTCGATCGAGATGCGCGTCGGGGTCACCGAACTCGCAATGATCTATCCAGCCTTCACCGTGGGTGCGGCACATCCCCTTCAGTTTCCACGGCCTACCATGCCGCTCGATCGTGAAGTCGATCTCGCCCGGCCAGTCAGGGCTGTCCTCATCGTGCGTTTCGAATGACCATTTGAGTCTCGGGGATGGAGCGCAGGAAAGTTGAATCACGCCGTCACGGCACTCAGGGGCCAGGCCGCTGAAGGATCCACGGTGCAGTGAGACCGGCTCATTCGGACTGTTGAAGCGATACAAGGGAACTAGCGGTTCCTCGCTGTCACGTTTCCTGCCGTCTTGGGTCACCCGACACTCCTAACGGATCTGAGGCCAGCCGGACAGGATACGTGAAGGTCGGTGGGATTGCCAGGTTGAAGGCACGAAGAGTGCGAGGCTGAGCCTTAGGTGTCGGGTCTCAGGACGTGCGTGACAGACCAGTCTCGGGACGTGGGTGACACGTCCGGCTAGACGATCTTCGTTTCAGGGTAGCTGTTCAGGGTTCGGGTGGCCGCTCGTGACGCCCTAGGATCGGCGGGTGCTGGCTGACGAGGAACGTCTTCCGCAGTTCCCTTATCACCCGGATCCCGTGGGGACGGGTTCGATCGTGGCCGCTGAGGTGGTGTGCGCGTGTTGCGGGCGGCGGCGGCCGTTCACGTATGCCGGCCCGGTCTTTGCGGTGGAAGAGCTGGACAGGGCGCTGTGCCCGTGGTGCATCGCAGACGGCAGGGCGGCTGCGATGTTCGACGCGCAGTTCACCGACGTGAGCTGGCGGGTTCCGGACGATGTGCCTGCCGACGTGACCGAGGTGGTTCTCCGCCGGACGCCCGGCTTTGTGGGGTGGCAGCAGGAACAGTGGTTGCATCATTGCCGAGACGCGGCGGAGTTCCATGGCTCGGTCGGGGCGAACGAGTTGGCTGCCTTTCCGGACGCGCTGGAACACCTTCGGCTGGAGTTGGCCGGGTCTGGCTGGTCGGACGATGACAAGGACTGGTATCTGCAAGCGCTGAGCAAGGACGGCCCGGTCACCGCCTATCTCTTCCGCTGCCGGCACTGCGGCAGTTACCTCGCGTACTCCGACTCGACCTGACCGCCCGTTTGCTGTCGCGGGGGCTCCGGCTTGCGGACCTTGAACCGGGCGATCGGTTTGACGGTGGTGCGCGGGACTTCGGTGAGGAGCTGGTCGCCGTCGTGGACGCGGAAGGTGGTGTCGGCGGCTTCGACGGTGAGCGTTCGGCCGGCGTGGGCGATGCCGACGTGGATGCGCTGGCCCGCGATGACCAGGGCTCCTCGGCAGCTGACGCGGCGTTCGACCCGCACGGGTTCCGGGTTCGGGGTGGGTGGTGGTCCAGCGGGGCGGGCGTCGCGGATGCTGGCGGTCTCGGCTGGTGTCAGGGGGTTGGGTAGGCTGCGCAGCAGGACGCCGTCGGCGGTGATCTGCAGGAGACCGCGGTCGAGTCGGACGGTCACGCGCCTGCCGGCGAAGTGGTAGCCGACGGGATGCTGTCGGCCGGCGAGGCTGATCAGGCCAGTGGCGTTGACGAGCCGTTCGACCTCGATCGGGGCGCCGGCCTGGATGGGACCGGTGGTGATCGGTGGTGGCCCGGCGGGTTGGCCGTCGTCGGCGAGGAGTTGCCGCAGGTGACTGGGGGTGAGCCGGGATGGGACGGTCTTGAGGCGGACGCCGTCAATGAGCAGGTGAACGACGGTGGTGTCGGCCCAGAGGGTGACCGGAAGTCCGGCGCGGGTGGGGCTGAGCCAGAACTGTTGCCCGCAGACGGTGAGGTTGCCCGAGGCGGGAACGATACGGGTGACCTCCACGGCCAAGCCGACATCGTCGCCCACGGCCACTGGTGCGGCGGCGACGGAGGCCGAGTCGGCGGCTGACCCTTGCGTCGACGGCGGCACGGGCAGCGGCTTTCGGGGAGCGGGGATGGTAGTGGTCAGCGTCGGTGGAAGCCGCAGTGGCAGCTGCTCGTCGGCAGGAGAGGTCGTGAATCGGTCGCATGGGAACGCCATTCCCAGGGACTGGTGCGGCCGTTCGGTGTTGTATTCGTGCCAGAACACGTCGATGGCGGCCTGGGCCTCCTCTGGGCTGGACCAGACCTCGACGTCGTCCAGGAGTTCGCGTTGCAGGGTCTGGTGGAACCGTTCGACCTTGCCCGTGGTGGTGGGTGAACGGGGCTTGGTCAGCCGGTGGGTGATGCCGTTCTCCCGGCAGATCCGGTCGAACATCACCTCCCCGCCGCCACGACCGAACCGGGCAGTGAACTGCTTGCCGTTGTCGGTCAGGACCTCCTCCGGTATCCCGAACCGTTGCAGGGCTTCGGCGAAGGCGAGGCAGACGGCCCGGCCGGTGGCCCGACGGACCACGGCAGCGATCACGCAGAACCGGGAGTGACCGTCGACGCCGGTGACGACCTTCGCCTCACCACCGTCAGCCAGCTGGATGCCGCCGACAATGTCGAGCTGCCACAGCTCCATCGGCCGGCCACGTTCCCATCGCCGGTAGTCCTCCCGCCGACGCCGGCGAGGCGTCGGATCGATCAGGCCGTGTCGGATCAGCACCCGATGCACCGTGATCCGCGACGGAATCGAGCCGGGACAGTCGCGGCGGCCGAGTTCATAGACGAGGCGACGGGCGCCCCAGCGGGGATGGTTCCGGCGCAGCTCACAGATCAGCGCCTCCACCTCCGGCGGAGTCTGCCCAGGTGAGGAGCGCGGCCGGCTGGAGCGGTCGGCCAGCCCTTCCAGGCCCTCATCCTGATACCAGGCCAGCCACCGGTGCACGGCTTGCCGGGAGACTCCGAAGCGTTCCGCGACGTCCGTGACCGTGGATCCGGCCAGCACGTCCTGGACGGCTCGATACCGCTGTTCCATCACGCTCATCTCCACCAACACTTGGCGGAGTGTCACGCAGGTCCTGATACCGATGTGTCACCCAGGTCCCGAGACCGGACACCTAGGCGAGTTGCAATACCTGCGTGACAGATCGGTCTCAGCGCACCTGTAACACCTTCGGCTAGACGATCATGTCCAAAAGCTGGCTGCGGGACAGGGCCTACCGCAGCCCCGAAAGGAGTGACGTGGGCGCGAAGACAGCCCTACTGGCGTTCACCGACGGCGACATCCGTCCGACGCTGCGCGGCGCCACCCGATCGGAGCGAACCAAGACCGAAGCGTTGGTACGGCAAATCCACCCCGGCTACCTGGTCGAACCCGCTGATGACAACACACTGCTCGACGGCACCTACCCCCCAGACGACGTCATGTACGCCACTGTGCTGGCCGGGGCAGAGCTGTACTGCGACCGACGGCTCATGCTCGATCGCCCGTCCCAACTACCGGAGCACCTGCTCCGAGCTGGAGCGGGCCGCCGAATCATCATCCACGGGATGCACTCGGTCGTGGACTGGCTCGGCTTCGCGGTGTGGGAGGACGGCGTATTGGTCAGATCGCTGGGACTGTCGCCCGACGGCGGCATCCAGGAGAGCATCGGCAAGCCCTACGACTTCGAGTTGCCGTACTGGGCCGGTGAGCATCCCGTCGAGCCCGTACCAGGCTGGCACAACCAGGACCCCTACCCGCTGCCATTCCATCCCCTCGACCTCGGCGAAGAAGCGTTGCGTGCGTTGTTCGGCTTCGCCATCGAGGGCCTCCCGTCCCCCGACGATATCGACGCTGATGCCGTGCATTTGCACGGCTTCCGCGTGACCGACCGGTCCGGCGAGGAACAGGCAGCCCGTGAGGGCGCATACGCGGAGGCGCTACGAACCATGGGGCCGCCTCGGAGGTATCGCATGGGACCGGACGGCACGATGTACGAAGTGCAGTCCGACTGCAACTGACTTGTCGATGACCGTGCACCACGCCACGTAGTCTTCAACAGTGGACACAACAGCCCTCACACCCCGCGTGCTGGTGATCGGGTTGGATCCGTATCGGGTGCCGGGGCCGTGGGATCCCAAGCCGGTCGCAGACGGCATCGAAGTCGGAAGGGCCCGATTCGTCGAACACAAAGTGGGGGCTGAGTTCTGCCTGTTCGGCCTCGACGGCAGCGACGATGTGGAGGCGGTGGTCACCACTGCCCTGTGCGCCCAGCCTTGGGAGTGCGTCGTCATTGGTGGCGGGGTGCGCAATCAGCCGGAACTGTTCGAGCTGGTGGTCAATCTGGTGCGTCGGCACGCGCCCGAGGCGGCGATCGCCTTCAACAACACTCCGATGGACACATTCGACGCGGCCGCCCGCTGGGTTGAGGTACCCGGATGATCGCTCAGGACACAGATGCGCCCAGCACACGGTTGACGTACCGCCTAGCAGCTTTGTAGGACCCGTTCAACGTCCGCGCCTGTTTGAATGACCACTGCGTCGGCGCGAAACCCCTCGGGCAGGTGATGCCGCTGCCCTTCGTGCGCGAGCAGGGTGGGGCAGCCAGGTGGAAGCACAACGGCATCGGCGAGCCCGATGAACGTGACGAGCATGTCCAGAACCGCGCCGCCGGAGAACCGGCTGATCATGAGACTGCCCAGCGTGTCGTCGACAAGAGCAGCGTAGACGTCTGCCGTGCCGCCGTCGTCGGCGCTGATGTGCCAGTAGCTGTGCGGGGGTTCGCGGCGGTTGACGCGGGGCCCGAAGACGGCCAGGAACGCATCGGCCGCCATCGGGGCGGCATCGCCCTGCTCGAACCGCTGGACGAACATCTCGTAGCTCACCCGAGCACCCTAGGGCGTGATCCGAACGATCACGGGGCACGACGCAGGTGTCGAGCACCGGCCCGGACTGGTCTTCAATCCCAGAAGTTGAACAGCAGCTCACCGACGGTCGTCGGCTTCCAGTAGTCGATCTGGTCGTGTTCGCCGGCGTCGAGAGCGGTCAGGTCAACCTGTGTCAGATCGGTCTGCAGGTCGTCCGTGTGTTCGAGCATCCGGACGGCGAGGAAGACGACCTGTCAGGCCCGGTCGACGGACTGGAGAAGCTCGCGGGTCAGCACCAGTTGTTCGGCTGGCATGTTGACGGCCGGGTGCTGGAGTTCCTCCGACTGACGCGGGCAGAGCTCGACGTGGACGAGTACGCCTACGGATGAGGCGGCATCCGGTCCACCGCCCTCGCCTTGATCTACTCCAGATCAGTGATGTGGGGGTATCTCGTGGCGCGGAAGACCCCACATCGGCGATCTGGAGACGATCAACGCATCGGCGGACGATCAACGCATCGGCGCCTGACGGCCGAAGACGTCAGCGTCAGGAGACCGCGAAAATCCCCGCGACGCCCAGAATCACCATCAGCAACACCGCTACCAGCGCACCCCGTTCGCTCTCCACCGCCGGCTCGCGGTACTCGGTCACGGGGTTCGTCGTCTCGCGGTGCATGGTGTGGCCTCCTCGGCTGTTCGGTCGTGCTCGCGTCGTCATCCAGGTCACCGTTCGGCCGGCCTGGCATGCGGACCCGCCTCGGGGGTCCTACCGTGAGGACGTTGTCGACCTCCGGGGGGCTG
This sequence comes from Micromonospora sp. NPDC049580, assembly GCF_040675595.1. Taxonomy (NCBI): domain Bacteria; kingdom Bacillati; phylum Actinomycetota; class Actinomycetes; order Micromonosporales; family Micromonosporaceae; genus Micromonospora; species Micromonospora sp. NPDC049580. The sequence goes on along the minus strand of NZ_JBFAPG010000017.1, from coordinate 4,274 downwards.
GACGTGCCGTTACAGGACTGGTTCCTCAGCGCACAGGAACGCGCCAACCCGGTCTCTGGGTTACCCGTTTGGACCAGAGGAAACCTCGCCGAGCCGTTGATTCACGGCGCGGCGTACTTCGACCGGCTGGTCGAGGAGGTGGAGGCGCTGACCGACGGTGACCACCTCTTCTTCACCGACTGGCGGGGCGACCCGGACCAGCGGCTGCGCCCCGACGGCCCCACCGTGGCCCAGCTCTTCGCCCAGGCCGCCCAGCGCGGCGTGGTGGTCAAGGGGCTGATCTGGCGCTCGCACCTGGACGCGCTGGCCTACAGCGAGGCGGAGAACCGCAACCTCAGCGAGACGATTTCGGCGGCCGGCGGCGAGGTGCTGCTCGACCAGCGGGTCCGCCGCGGCGGTTCGCACCACCAGAAGCTGGTGGTGCTGCGGCACCCGGGCGACCCGGAGCGGGACATCGCCTTCGCCGGTGGGATCGACCTGTGCCACAGTCGCCGCGACGACGCCGCGCACGGCGGTGACCCGCAGCCGGTGCAGATGTCTCCCCGGTACGGCCCGAACCCGCCCTGGCACGACGTGCAGCTCGCGGTGCGCGGCCCGGTGGTCGGCGCGCTGGACACCGTGTTCCGGGAGCGCTGGACCGACCCGATGCCGCTGGACTCGGAGAACCCGATGGCGTATCTGCGGGATCGGTTGCGCGGCGCGGACCTGCGGCCGGACCCGCTGCCCGAGCAGCCCGCCGACCCGCCCGAGTGCGGGCCGCACCAGATCCAGGTGCTGCGCACCTACCCCGCCGTCCGGCCGCGCTACTCCTTCGCGCCCGACGGCGAGCGGACCGTGGCCCGGGGCTACACCAAGGCGGTCCACCGCGCGCGACGGCTCATCTACCTGGAGGACCAGTACCTCTGGTCGACCGAGGTGGCCAACCTGTTCGCCCAGGCGCTGCGGGAGAATCCCGAGCTGCACCTGGTCGCCGTGGTGCCCCGGCACCCGGACGTGGACGGCCGGCTCGCCCTGCCACCCAACATGGTCGGCCGGGAGCAGGCGCTGTCGCTGTGCGAGCGTGCCGCGCCGGACCGGGTGCACGTGTTCGACGTGGAGAACCACGCCGGCACCCCGGTCTACGTGCACGCGAAGGTCTGCGTGGTCGACGACGTCTGGGCCAGCGTCGGCAGCGACAACTTCAACCGCCGCTCCTGGACGCACGACAGCGAGTTGTCCTGTGCGGTGCTCGACGACACGCGCGACGAGCGGACGCCCACCGACCCGGCGGGCCTCGGCGACGGGGCACGCGCCTACGCCCGGGACCTGCGGCTGCGGCTCTGGCGCGAGCACCTGGACCGGGACCCGGACGGCACGGACGACGCCGACCTGCTCGACCCGGCCGACGCCGTCGCGGCCATCACGGCCGCGGCCGACGCGCTGCAACGGTGGTACGACGGCGGCCAGGTCGGCGATCGTCCGCCCGGCCGGCTGCGCCCGCACCGCCCCGAGCGGCTGCCCTGGTACATCCGCACCTGGGCGCTGCCGGTGTACCGGCTGGTCTACGACCCCGACGGCAGGCCGCTGCGCGCCAGGCTGGCCGGCACCTGGTGAACCTGCCGGGCCGGCTCGGGCAGGCCGGCGCCGCCCGGGTGCACGGTCAGGCCGCCGGGGTAGGCGAACGAGGAGCGCGGCGAGAAGTAGCCGAAGCCGATGGTCAGCGGGTTGGCGGGGCGCAGCGCGTACATCGGGTGCCGGGGTTGCAGGAACTCCACCGACTCGATCTCGAACGGCGCGACCGGCTCGGCCACGAACGGGTAGACCGAGCTGAGCAGTTGGCCGTCGCGGCACGTGAAGTAGCGGTGGTGCCCGCTGCTGATCACGTGACCGGTCTCCCCCACCCGACACCGGGCGCGGATCAGCGGCGCCCCGTCCGCCTCGGTCTCGGCGAGCAGCGCCTCGCCGCTCACCTCGATCCTGGTATGACCGGCGAGCACCGGGGCGCCCCGCGCGGTGGCGTACTCGCGGACCAGCCGGCTGGAGGCCACGTAGTGGGTCCACCAGCCGCCCGGGTTGAGCCCGCCGGGCGCGTCCACGCCCGCGAGTGAGACGCCGAGGTACGTCAACGAGTAGGCGCCGAAGCCGGAGGTCTGCGTCTCGTCCTCGACGACGTACTGGTTGAGGAACACCTGCCGGTCCGCACGGGGACGCAGCCCGGTGGGGACGAGGGCGGCGACCGCGTCGGGATCCGCTGGCAACCAGCTGAAGTACAGGGTGCGACTGTTCACGACGAGCTGGGGAGCCGCTGGATCGAGCATGGTGCCTCCGAACCGGGTGTCTACCCAGCGACGCTACGGCCGGTCCCGCCGACGGGACAACGACGGATAGTTGACACTGCCGCCCGAATGTCGGATTTCATGTTGACCACTTGGCGGACGGTGCGGCACCGACCGGTTGGGCCCAGAGGGACGACCGGGTGCCGCAGGATCGCCCGGCACATGGGTAAGAGACCCCACAACCTGCTCGACGCCTGCCGCTTTTGCGCGTTTTGTGGTTCAACACGCCTTAAGTACATCAACCTTTCGGCTAGATTTCTCGGAGCCGATCAGGTTAAGGTGAGTCCCGAACGGCCCATTCGAAGCTAAACCAAAGCGTCACGTCTTTTTGTCCGCGGACGAGGTGCAGGGAGGACCACCCATGACCGCGCCAACGATCACCGAGCAGGCGAGCACCACGGCTGCCGAGCAGACGAGCACCACCAAGCTGGACCCGCGGGCGCTCACCGACAGCGCCGCCGACCTGCTCAACGCCATGGCCGCACTGCCCGCCAACCACCCGTCGCGCGCCGCTCTGCGGGACCGCGCGATCGAGGCCTGGCTGCCGCTGGCCAACCACCTCGCCCACCGCTACAGCGGGCGGGGCGAGCCGACCGACGACCTGGCGCAGACCGCCGCCGTCGGCCTCATCAAGGCCATCGACAAGTTCGACCCGTCCCGCGGTGTCGACTTCGCCGGCTACGCGATCCCCACCATCATCGGCGAGCTCAAGCGGCACTTCCGCGACCGCACCTGGGACATCCGGGTGCCGCGCCGCCTCCAGGAGCTGCGGCTGGCCATCTCCGACGCCAACAGCTCGCTGCTGCAGACCCTCGGCCGCTCGCCGACGGTCGCCGACATCGCCGCCCACCTCAAGCTCACCGAGGAAGAGGTCCTGGAGGGCCTGGAGGGCGCCCGCGCGTACAACGCGGTGTCGCTGTCCACCCCGACCGGCGACGGCGAGCGGGCCACCGAGCTGGGTGACATGCTCGGCGGCGAGGACAACGAGTTCGAGCTGGCCGAGCTGCGGGTCGCCCTCGGCCCCGCGCTGGCCACGCTCGACGAGCGCGAGCAGAAGATCCTCACCCTGCGGTTCTACGGCAACCTGACCCAGTCGCAGATCGCCGACCAGATCGGCGTCTCGCAGATGCACGTCTCCCGGCTGCTGGCCCGGGCGCTGACCAAGCTGCGCGGCCAGCTCGACGGCACGTACTAGGCACCACACGATGAAGGGCCGGGTCAGCGTGGACCCGGCCCTTCATCGTGTGTCGGGACGTTCGAACGGCGCACCGGCCGGGTCGCTCCCCCAGGGGCAGCGGCCCGGCCGGCCCCGTCAGCGGCCGGCGGGCTCCCGCCACATCGGCCAGAACGGCGTGCCGTCGGGCACCCGGAAGGGCTCGCCGGCCCGGTAACCGTGCCGCGCGTACAGGTCCCGGCTGCGCGGGCTGCTCGCCTCCAGGTAGGCAGGCATCCCGTTGGCGTCCAACCAGGCGTGGTGGTGCCTCATCAACGCGGTGCCCAACCCGTGCCCCTGCCGTCCCGGCTGCACGGCCAGGAAGGCCATGTGGTGGTGGTCCGGATGCGGGTGGTTCGCCGCGAACAACTCGTCGAGATGCTGGAACCTGTCGGTCCACTCGCCGCACGCGGCGGCGAGCCGGGCGTCGTAGTCAGGCGGCGGCGGGGCCGGCTCACCGACCGACGGAAACCAGACCGCGACTCCGGCCCGGTCGGCGGTGGCGTGCACGAACCCGTGCCGCATCGCGTGGTCGACCAGGATCTCGAAGTCCCCGGCCAGCACGGCCTCGCGCTTGCTCGCGTCGGGCACCAGCCAGGAGGTCACCTCCAGGGCCGTGAACGCCTCGGCGATCCGGTTGGCGACCAGCGCCGTGTCCTGCGGCCCGAGCCGTTCGACGGCCACGCTCATCGGGACACCTCCGCACCGGCCGGCGTCGGCGCCGGCTGCTCCCCCGACCGCACGGC
>NZ_JBFAPG010000016.1:0-30977 GCF_040675595.1 Micromonospora sp. NPDC049580 | reverse complement strand
CCAGGCCGGCGGTGCCTTCGGTGATCGCGGCCATGGTGGCCGCCGTCCGGCTCCTGGTCCGCGACGCCATCGCCGCCTGCGTGTCCCGCCTCATCACGTACGCGGGCGAACTCGTCGTCACCGGCGGACTTGCCGCACCGCTGGTCGTGGAGCAGGTCACGACGCTGGTGGCGTCGTGGGGAGGGCGGATCGCGCGGCTGTTGCGGGGGCTGCTGGCCAGCCTGCGACGGCTCATCCCGGAGGTACGCCGGCTCGGCGACCTCATCGACAAGCTCAAGCAGGCGCTGGGGCGACTCACCCGGCTCGGGCCTTCGGACCGGATGGGACAGCGACGTGACTGGGCCGATCCGAGGACGCGGCCGCTGCCGCCAGAACGGACCCCCGATTCCTGCCTCTCCGCTGGCGACCCGGTCTACCACTCCGATCACTCGACCGGCGTCGGCTACGACGATTTGACGATGCGAAACTTTGACAAGGTGCGACCGCTGGATGGGCACCATGACGTCATCGTGCACGGCACCGACCAGGGATACTTTGTCCCAGGCAAGGTTTCAGCAGACGGAGCGCACATGGACGGAAACGCCACCGACGCGGCCCAGATCGCCGCCGCAGTTCGGGAAAATCCCGCCTACGACGGCGGTCCCGTCCGTTTGGTGTCCTGCTACGCCGGCACCCTCAAGCCTGACCTCGACGGGATACCACTCGGTCAACAGGTCGCCGACGAACTCGGAGTCAACGTGCTCGCGCCAACGGCCCGGGTGGGGACCCAGCGATGGGCTGCTGAACCTCAGCCGCCAGTCGTCGAAAGCGGCGGTTCCTGGGAGGTCTTCGTACCGCAAGCGAGGGGGCACCAATGAAGACTGTGGGGTTCTTCAAAGAACTAGGAGCCAACCCGACCGAGGTCTACGTGGAGAGCATCCACTCGCACGTCAACGCGGAGCCGCTCCCCGATGCCGCCCGGATCGAAGACTACCTACGCCACGGGCATGGCCTCATCGACGTCATGGGCGCGGAGATCGACGTCCTCGGCAGCGGCCGACACCTTGTCGGGGGCGCCTCGGTGTTGACGGACGGCGAATGGTTGTGGCGCGACGACCTACGCTTCTACCTCACTACATACCAGGTGAGCCTGCCGACGGAATTCCTCAGGACAGTGCGGGGCAATGACTACCAGGTGCCCGATCTCCGAGGGGATCAGCTGAGGTTGGTGGGCGAGGAAGCGACCCGAATTCTCGGATACCACTGACGCTTCAACCGGCTTCGTCTCGCAGGGCAGCAGACAACGCCAGCCAATCTGGAGCTACTACTCGTCGGTCTCGGGGACCCACCGCGTCTGCCTCGACGGGCCGATCATGCGTTGTTCTGGTGTGAACTGCCCGCCAGGTTCAGCGGGGGCGACTCAGCCACTCCCAGGCGCGGCGGAGGCCCACCTGCACCGGGTCGTCACCCGCGGCCTCGGCCCTTCTGGCCGGCGTGTCCTCGCCCGGCTCGTGCATCTCGGCACCGGGTACCGACAGCACGACCCCCCGCTCGTACAGGTCGGCGATCTGCTCCCGGTGGGCAAAGCTGTGGGACTGGTCCGGCCCGGGCGGTGCCACGATGACGCCGTGGAAGATGTCGTTCGGTTCGTCGGTCGGCACGTGCTTGACCACGCCGACGGGTGCCGAGTCGACGTCGTAGACCCGGGTGCCGACGCGAAGCGCGAGGTACGAGACCTTCGCGCCGAGATCCTCCACGACGTTGACGGTACCCGCCGCCTGATCACCAGGGGCCCGATCACGATGGCTGGTCCGGGCTGGGTTCCCCGGTGTCGGTCGCTCAGGCGGCGGCTGCTCGACCCATCCCGGCGAGGATCCCCGTGCCCTGGCCGAGCTCGATCAGATAGCCGTCCGGGTCGCGCAGGTAGCACCGGATCTCGACGCCATGATCCTTGGGCTCGGTCAGGAACTCCCCACCCCGTGACCGCCACTGCTCGTAGACCGCCCGGACGTCGGTGACCCGGACGTTCATCGCGCTGCTGAGCGTGTTCGGATCCGGCGGCGCCTTCGCCTGCACACCCGGCTTGTCGTCGGTCGGACCACCCTCGTCGTTGATCACGATGTAGCTGTTGTGGAACCGCAGGATCGCCGGCTGGCGTTCCCGCACCACCGTCGCGCCCAGCACCCGCTGGTAGAACTCCCGGGAACGGTCCACGTCCCGCACGATCAGCAGGTGCGTGAGCACCAGCCCAGCCTCGGGCTGGAAGTAGTCGGGCGCCTCGCTCGCCATCACGCCTCCCCCGAGGTTCAGGTCGGCAGGGCATACCCGCCTGCAGCACCGACACGCCTCCACGGCAACAACGAGTCACCATGACGGGTGTCGGCTGTTACCGTCGGGCCCGTGCCCGCCGACGAAATCCGGCATCGGGTCCAGTCGGCCAGGGTGGCCCGGCTGACCACCGTCCGGGCGGATGGGCGTCCCCACCTGGTGTCCGTGTGCTTCGTCCTGCTCGACGATGTCGTCTACCACGCCGTGGACGAGAAGCCCAAGCGCCACCGGCGGCTACGCCGGGTGGAGAACATCCGGGCGACGGGGCATGCCTGCCTGCTAATCGACGAGTACGACGAGGACTGGTCGCGGCTGTGGTGGGTCCGGCTGGACGGGCACGGTCGGCTGGTGGAGGACCGCGCGGAGGAGGCCGCGGCCCGCGCGGCGCTGGCCGACAAGTACCCGCAGTACGTCCAGCGGCCACCAGCCGGGCCGGTGATCGCGATCGCGGTGACCGGCTGGTCGGCGTGGTCCGCGGCGGACGCGGCAGCCGACCCGGCCGGGTGAGCGCCGACCGGGGTGTCAGTGGGTCGGAGCGAGGGCGTCGAGCACCTCGTCGGCCCGGCGCAGTGACGCCTGCGCGTCGGCGCGGGGTGAGCCGATCTCCGGATCGAAGTTGAGATCGACGAACACTTCCGTGATGCCGGCTTCGGCGAGTCTGCCAAGATCCCACCGGATCTGCTCGAGCGTGCCGGTGAGCGGCGCGCGCCCGGGCGGGCTCGTCGGGCGTACGCGGACCGCGCCGCGGCAGACGAAGCGCAGTGCGCCGGGATCGCGGCCGGCCTCAGCCGCAGCGGCCTTGACGGTCGCGACCGCCTCGCCGATGCCCGTCAGGTCCGCCTGGCTGCCACTGACCCAGCCGTCGGCGAGCCGGCCGGCCCGGCGCAGCGCGGCGGGCGCCTGGCCGCCGAGCAGGATCGGCGGGTGTGGCCGCTGCACGGGTTTTGGCTCCAGGCGCGTCGGCGGGATCTGGTAGAACTCGCCGCGATGCTCGGCGACGCCGTCCCGCCAGAGAGCGCGGAGAACTGCCAGGAACTCCTCGGCCCGATGGCCCCGCCGATGCTTGCTCACCCCCGTCGCCTGATACTCCTCGTCCGCCCAGCCGAGGCCGAGTCCCACGTCGAGCCGTCCGCCGGCGAGGATGTCCAGGGTCGCGGTCTGCTTGGCCAGCAGCACCGGAGAGATGAACGGCATGTTGAGCACCGCGACGCCGAGCCGGATCCGCGTGGTGTGGGCCGCCAGGAAGGCCAGCGTGGTCAGCGGGTCCTGGACGCTGTGGTAGGTCTCGCTCCAAGCGGGGTCGGCGGGCACCAGGAGCCGCTGGAACGTCCAGAGTGAGTGGTACCCGAGCTGCTCGGCGCGGCGGGCGACGTGGATCATGCTCTCCGGTGTGGCCCACGAGCCGGAGACGGGCGGGGCGAATCCAACCTCCACCCGCGCACCGTACCCGCATCGGGCCAGGACGTGGCTCGGTTCAGGCCCCGACGCTGCGGTGCACCGGACGGAGCAGCCGCCGGAAGTCCTTTGGCAGTTCGAATTCCAGGTTCTCGAGGTCTTCCGCGCTCACCGCCTCGCGCAGGGTCATCAACATGGCGCGGGCGCCCTCAGCGGTCCGCTCGTCCCTCCCACCACTGACCCCTTCCGCCACGGTCGTCAGCGTGGCTCCCACGACGTTCGCCGCCTCCGCCGCCGGCATTCGGGCCCGTTTCCCCACCGCTTCGAGAAATTCGGCGTAGTTCACCAGTGACCAGTTGGGGTGCGTCGCGGGGTCCGTGCGTGCTACCCGCGGCGCTGCCGGCCACCGGCGCCCACCGGCTCGATCACCTGCCGGAACTCCTTCGGAAGCTGGGCCATCGCGTCCTCGAACTCGTCACGGGAAACAGCCTCACGCAACGTGGTGAGCACCGCGCGGACCCCGGCATCGGCGAGCGCGCGGTCGACGGCCGGGTGGTCCGCCACCCGCCGTACGAACTCTTCGAGCCCGAACGGCTGGGCTTGTTCCTGCCTTCTCAGCGGTGGCGGTTTGCGCAGGTGATCGTCAAGCCCGTCGGGAAGCTGATAGGCAAGGTCCTCAGCCTGGCCGGCGCTGATCCGATCTGCCAGTGTCTCCAACGTCGCGCTGGTGAGTGTCGCCGCCTGATCGGTCGACACCTTCGCCCGCGTGGCCACTCCGTTGATGAAATCCTCGTATTCCACCTGATTCTCCTCTCCGGCCCGACCGCCGTCGAACCGTCAGTTAGGTGCGCCCCTGACCTCAATGCGCCGCGTTTCGGTTCGGTGCGTCTTGCCCACGCGTAAGGGTCAACACCCTGCCCAGGAAGACCGCGTCGACGCTGTTCGGGTCGATGTCGCCTGATGGCGTCACGACGTGTTCGAACTGGCTGGCCCCTGGGTTCCCGGCGGCGGAGGAAGAATTCCCTGGCGTTCCCGGTCCTTGAGCTCGCCCGTGGCCCCAACTGGTTGTCGCGCAGCACCCCGGTACCTCGACAGCCTGTCGGAGCCGGGGGTGACCGTGCCTCATCCGGATCGGGCGAATCAGGAGTGGTGGTTTCACCACCACCGCAGTTGCGTCCCCTACGTCATCGTCGACCGATTCCGTCTGCTCGGCCCCGAGTCGGCCCACGTCGGCCGGCTGCAGGACTCAACGAGTTCGGGGTGCACAACTTCGCCCTCTACCTGATGCACGACGACAAGGACAAGACCCTCAGCGCGTACGGCAAAGATGTGATCACGCACGTCTAGGAGGTGGGCTGCACCCTGCGGCGGCGGGAGCGGCGCGGTGCGGCCCTGACCGCCAGGGATAGCTTCGCCCAATATTCATGCCCGGCATGATCAACCCGCACGCGGGCCCTGACGATGACGGGGTCGTGGTGGCTGCGGCATGTGCCGGTGTGGACGTGGTGAGCAACAACATGTACGCCGGCTGCTCATCGACATGGACAAGGGCACCGGGAACTTCGCCACCGCCGGCGATGTGGAGGCCGAGCAGACGATCCTCGGCGTCATCCGTGCCGCTCGGCGCAATGATGCGGTGCTCGGCGAGGAAGGCGGGCAGCGGGGCCGGTGACCCTCGAACGCGCGAGCCGGCTGGACGAGCAGCCCGACTGCGAGCTGGTTGTCGGCGGCGGTGAACTGCGCGAAACGCTGTCGGACATGGGCGTTTCTCCAGGTGGCGAGGCCAGGAGGGCCAGCCTAACGGTCACCCGACCGGTGGAGAGGGCCCGGACGGTAGGCTGATCTTGGTGGGTGTCCCCTGGGGCAGGATGTGCGCCATGACAACGCACCACCAGCACCTGGTTTACGGCCACGCCACCAATCACGACTGCCTCGCCTTCATCGACGCCGCTACCGCCGCCGGGGAGGCCGCGGAGATCAGGGCACTCGCCACCGCGCGGACCTGGGGCGAGGCTCGACGGGTCCAGATGACCCACCTGTCGCACCCCGCCGGCCCCGACTGCTACGAGCCGGAGGACGGGTACGGCGACGACGCGCCCTTCCACATCACCGAGGTGGGCGCGCTCGTGGAAGGGTACTGGCCCCCGATGGTCACGACGCGCGCGCTCGACGTGCTGCCGCAGGACCTGCGGGACCGGTACGCCAAACTCGTCCTCACGGTTCACAACGGTGAGTACCTCGATATTCCTATGGACTGTGAGGCCGAACTGGTTGCGGAACTGCGTGAACTCGGCTACGAGGTGACCCGCGACGACGAGCTGATCAACCTGCTCGACGGCGTCAACCTGGGCTCCCTCGCGGGCTGACCCTCGTCGATTCAGTTGCGGTGCCGCTGGTCGGCCTCCTAGGTACCGAACCAGCGGCGCATCCGTTTCGCCTACGGATGCTCACGTAATGGCGAGGGCGGCCGTCAGCAGCGGAAGGTCGTAGGGGGCGATCAGCCGCAGCGGCTTGTCCGTCGTCCGGCCGTTCTCAGTGATGATGAGCGCCGTGCTCAACTGGCCGGCCTGCCTTCCACTGCTCAGCCGGTCGATCGCCTCCACCACGGTGATCGCTCGCGGCACCAGAACCGCGTTCTCGCCTGGCTCTGCGAACTTCAGCACGTGGCTGACCGGTTCTTCCTCGGCGATGCCCGTGTTCCTGGTCAATTGGTCGGCCAGCCATCGAGCTATGGCATTAGTGGTCAGGACACCGGCGTAGCCGTCGCTGTCGTACACGGGCAGCTGCGAGAACCCGAGCGTCCGAACCACGTCCAGCGCGGTGCCTACCGGGTCGCTCGGACGCACCGTGCGTACCTCGCCGCGAGGCAGAACGTGCAGCGCCCGCGGTGGTTCGAGCATCTGCTGCCGGAGCCGCTCGATCTCCTGGACAACGGCCTCGACCGGCTCCGCGATCGGTCGACCACCGTAGTAGGTGCCGTGGCTGATCGCGTTCCGCAGTGAGGCGAACGCGACTAAGGCGCTCTTGTGTTGACTTGGAAGTCGCTTCTTCTCGGCGTATTCCCGAGCGAGCTGTGTGAAACTGATGCGCTCGTCGGCCTTGAGGTGGCCCCTGATGTGCTTCTCAATGTCATTGAACGCCGCGAGAAACCGCGAGCCGAGCGTCGTGATCGTCACCGGGCGGAGCCTGCCACAGGCCAGGGCGTGCACCGGGACGGCCTACGGTGCTGTTCACCTACTCACATGCCAAGGCGCTCATCACGACCGCGCCGGAAGCTTCGGCAGCTTGAACAACTCACGAAGCGCTTCACGCTGCGGTGAATCCATCCGCACCCAGTCCCCCTCGCGCAGCTTCGCTGGGGTGCTGTCGAGAGCGGCCGCCACCTCGCCCAGTGTTCGACGGACGCAATCCCGGTCGGTGCGGTAGAAGCCCATGGCCGCTCCCCCACGGCGACGGCGATCGAGAAACCTGACCAACTGAACGCTGCGCGGACGGATGAGTAAGACCATGTCAGGCTGCACAAGCGAACTCGTGTCCGTCGCGGACTCGCTGATGGCGATCGTGCCGTACCTGCCCCTGCCCCCGGCAACCCTGTGCATCCGATAGCCCGCCTGCGCGAGCGCGGTTTCCTCGTCAGTCCACTCGACGCTTTCCTCCGGGCCAACCCAGACGTCGTACGGCTCGTTCGGTTCGAACGGTGGATCCGGATTCCACAGCACCGGGCCACCAGCGGCACGCACCGGCACCGTGTCCGCCCAATCGAGCCAAGCCTCGTCGACCTCGAATGCATCGGCAGCCATCTCGTCGATGAACTCCCGAGCACTGACGACGACTGCAGCTTCGGTGCTCTGGATCGCCGCCTCGACCGTACGGTCGTTGTGGGCACGCAGCGAAAGGTTGGCCGAACCCACAAAGGCGGTCCGACCGATGACGAAGACCTTCGCGTGCAGGGTCTCATGGGCATAGAGCAGGACACCCTGCTCATACCAGCTCCGCAGCAGACGAGCGGAGGTAGCGCCGCTGGCGATTGCGTTCCTGCTGCCGTTGACGACGATCAGGTCGCCTGCTTTCACCGGCAGCAGGTCGGCCGCCCCGTCACCCGCGTAGGCGACGGCAGCCCTGACCTTCCTGCCCTCGGCCTTCTGGCAGATCGTGTGCATCACCTGGCTCGCTATGAATTGCACACCGCATCATGGCCCGCCTGTACGGCCGTGTCCATGGTGGTCCGTCGCAGGCATCGCTCCAGTCACCGGCGTAAGCGGCGGGAGCAGTCGCCGTCGTGTCCGTCGCGCAGGAGGCAGCGCCGGCCACCAGGCATCAGCAGGTCGCAGAAGACCCGGTGGCGCAGGAACTGCTGGTCCTCCTCGGAGACGGTCGTCTCCCCCGGGTCGGCCATCGGCAGCACCAGCATCCACCGGCCGATGACCCGGGCCAGGCGTTGCGCGGCAGACAGGTCGGTGGCAACGACGGGCAGGTGGATGACGTACCGCTGGCTCATTGGGCGTGGCCCCGCTCGTTGCGGGCGCCGGCCTGGTCGGCCTGCCGGCGACGCAGGCCGGCCTTGATCCGGGCCGTCTCGAGGCGGCTCTCGGCGAGAGCAGCGTAGACGGCGGCCATGTCGACGGCGACCCGGTCGAGGAAGGCGTACACGTCGTCGGGGTTCAGCCCGCGACGCCCGAGCCCGGTCGGTGCGAAGCGGCGCTCGCGCACCTGCCACGGCAGCAGACTGGTGTGCGTCGAGGAGCGGATGGTCGCTCCAACCTCCCGTGCCGGTCGTTGGTTACGGGCGCTCATCTACTCGACCTGCCTTCCCTTTGATGGAGGGTGGGCCCGTGTTCACACCGCTTGCGCGAACCCACCCGGCCTGCCACCACAGCGTCGACTGGCAGCACGGCAGCGGGGTTGCTGCACGGCGTCACTCGACCGGGCTATAGATCCCCGTCCCGCGTTGAGCTTCCGCCGCCTTGATGAATATACGTACAGGGGCACAGGGGCACAACCACCACGGCCCACGGGGGGACAAGGCTTACCAGACATGACCGTCGATCCGCGCTCACACACGCCCGTTTACGTGCAGGTCGCTGACCTGTTGCGGAGACGGATCGAGTCCGGTGAGCTGGCGCCTGGGGTGTCGCTGCCGAGCGAATCGCGGCTGACACAGGAGTACGGCATTGGCCGTGAGGCGGTCCGGATGGCAATGTCGATCCTGCGTTCCGAAGGGCTGGTCAGCACGGTCCGCGGGCACGGAACGCGGGTACGACGTGCGCCTGAGCGGCAGCAGATGGAGTTGCCGGCCGGCGCGTCGGTCGTCGCTCGAATGCCGACGGGCCAAGAACGGAATGAGCTGCACCTGGACGAAGGCGTCCCGGTGCTGGAGATCCGCCACGGCAAGGGCGAGATGGAAGTCAAACCCGGCGACCAGGTCGAGCTGATGCGCCCGACCGAGAGTTAGCCACAGCAGCCGGACGAGTTAGCGGTCGTCCTCGTTGGCGTCGTCTGTGTCCTGCGGATCGTCGTCCTCCTCCGCGAAGGCCTCGGGTGCCTCCCCACCCCCGGTCAACTTCCCCGCATCAACGTCCCGCTGCGCCTGCTTGCCCATGGCCGTCTCCACCAGCTCCAGCAGAGCTCGCCGACGCGCAAGGAAGAAGGCGTCGAAGTCAGCGGCCCTCAGTGCCTTGGTGTCAATCAGGTCCGCACCGATGATGGCATCAAGTTCATCGGAACCGATGGCGGCGGCACCTTCGAGCTTCGGCACGTAGGCCGCAGGAGAGGCTCCCCCGATGAAACGGTTGGTCTTCCCGGCCAGCGGCGTCTTGTTGATGATGCTCTCCCGGAGATTGCGCGGGATCTTGTTGTCGTCGCACCACTTCTTTGGAAAAACGTGATGGATGTCGACGTCGAGAGCGACGTACTGCGTATGGTCGAAGGTCTGGTGGAATCTCCAGTCCTTGGCACCCCCCGCCATCAGGAGTGCGTGCAAGCCCTTGTACGCGGCGGACTGCCGAGTTCGCAGAGACAGCAGCCGGGACTCAGCGAACGTCGCTCCCGACACGGTGCCCGGAAGCTCGGGGGCGGTGTCCGGGGACGTCACGGCTCGCGCCCAGGCCGGGACCTGGTCAACGTCGCGCGCGAAGCGGGTTTCCGTGGCGCCTCCGTAGAGCTCGCCGAGGATGCCGCACCAGAACCACTGGCGTAAACGGCTGCGAACCCCGTGGATGGTCGCAGCCTCGCCGAGGATCACGCGGATCACCGCCAGAGGCACCAGTTGAGTCGGGTAGGGGATGTCGCGCGCCCGGTGGATGTGTTCATCCCGGAGGAACTGCGCAACCCACACCAACGCCTCCCGCACCTGCTCAGCCCAAGCCAGGTATTGACTGAGCTCAAGCCGCAGCACGTCCTCCTTCCGAGCGGAGGTGAACGACGACCCGTGAGCGGTCACGAGCAGGGTGACGGCTTGGAGGAAATCCGTGTTGCGGATGCCCCTCAGGACGGGATGGGCGGAGATGATCTGCTCGGTGAGCTGCCAGTCGTCCTTCAGCCGGAAGTCGTCCCCGTGCTGGTGGAAGTAGGCGGCGTCACCAGCGAAGGTCGCCGTCAACAACTCGAAGACGTTGAGGGGAAGGCCACCCGTGTTGACCTTCTCGAAGACGGTGGCGACCGCTCCCTTGGTCGTCGACTTGTCCAGCTCAATGGCAGGGATCTCGTAGCTCTGCATTGGCGTGAGGATCTCGCCTTGAAAGCGCTGGATGAGCGCTCGTCGCGCCGCCGCTTCACCCGTTTCTCCGGGAAAGTTCCACAACCAGTCGAGTTGACCTGGCGAGTCGTAGATCAGGCGGAACGGGAAGTAACCGTGTTCGCGCTCCTTCTCCGGCGTGGACACGTCGAGGCGAATGTCCTTGCCGAAGTTGGTCCGCTCGATCCCGTCGCCCGGCAGGACCACCACCGCCTCGTCCCGGCGGGCCGGGTCCTCCAAGGCTCGGGTGATGTCGATGTAAAAGCGTCGCTGAACCTGCTTCTTCCGGGCATCCTCGGTGTCGACAACACCCGAGCCGGTCAGGGACTGGTAGAGCGACGTCAAGCGCTGCTGCCCGTCGAGTAGGAGCAAATCTGGCTCCACCTTACTGGACATCGGAGGAGTTCCCTCGATCGCCTTTGGCTTGAACCGCACCTGGTCGTTGCCGGTTTGAAGCAGCATCAGCACGCCGAGCGGGTGGCCCAGAGTCACCGTGACGAGCAGGGATCTGATGCGCTCCTCGTCCCACTTGTAGCCGCGCTGGAAGTCCGGAAGCTGGATGCTGCCGCTGCCGGCCTGCTCCAGCAGCTTGGACAACTTGTACTGTGGCGTCTGGAATCCCACGGTGCTCCCTGCAACGATCGGTTGACAATTTCGTCAGGCTATGAGACCGGCTTCGACCCCAGCGCCCACTAGCGGTCGGCTTTAGGGAAGTTGAATGCCTCGGCATCGGTAGCCGGTGTGCTCGTCGCGGTGACGCATCCAGATCACCACGTCGAGAACTCTGAGCAAAGTGATGGCGTCCGCAGGCAATCCAGCACGCCTTCGGAGGTCGAAAAGGCGGCTGGCGAGCGTCGCTTCCTGCTCCAACAGACGGCCGTGCAGCCAGCGCCAGAAGTTTCTGCGAGTCCGGAAAGCACATGCGACGATCTCATCGTAGACCGGTACGAGCAAGGGCCGCTTGCGCGCGAGTAGTTTCCCAGCCACGACCCAGCCAATGCCGTCCGCCTTCCGCAATAACCGCCAAGCCCGGTCAGCTCGTCCTCGCTCTTCGATGTATTGGCTCGCGTCAGGGTGCCCCAGGGATACGTGCGTCGGTATGCCCCGCAACTCGGCCGTTACGGCCTTCCCCAGCGCCCCTTGCAAGAGATCGAGAGAGGTATGCGGCCGCACTCGAACGCTGAGCAGTTCGACCGCAACCAGATCCTCCGCGGTGATGACGTCGCGGGTTTCCGCTCGGTCACCGCCGCCCCCGAGCCGTTCGAACTGTCCGCCGGTGAACGGCGAATGACCATCGACCCCGAAGTACCGGCGCAGATCGTTGACAGATTGCGGCTCGTCCAGGACTGTGAGAATCTGCGCGAGGGTGAGGGGCCGTCTCACGCCTCCCCCTCGGTTGCCACACGGCGTCGGATCTCCTTGAGAGTCACCATGTCACCGGCTCGGGCATCCTCTGCCGACCAGAAGTCGAGCCCATCGGTGGCCCGCCGGGTCGCGGTGATCGACGACCCATACACGTCGATCTTCACCGCCTCCCCAGCCGCGCTCGGGGATCCGAGAACCCGGCCTTCGTAGCGGATGCTGCCGTCAATGAGTACCTCGGCGACGTACTGCTTGCCCAGATACTTCCCGTACAGCTTGCTGCCCGGACGCAACCTCCCAGCCCTGATCAGGTCGATCAACTTAAGCGCGCGTTCTGCGCCAGTCACCGGCCGCTTGAGCGGACGCCCCTTGGCCGAACCGAGTGGCGTCAGCTGCTGAGGCACAGTAGGGGTGGCCGGTGGGCGCACGACGTGCACCGGTTCAGTGACGGGGACAGGGCTGACTTTGGTCGGTGCAGCGGACGACGGAAAATCGAAGGTGGCACGGGCTCGGATGAGACTGGACCGGACCTCGTCCCTGGTAAGCCTGGACAGGCGCCGATCGAGCATCGCCACCAGCTCCGCCGCAGGCTCCCCGTCACCGAAAAGTTCGAGCAACTCCCCGTGGACCTGACGATCGACGAAGTAGCCCTTCCACAACTCCTCAATGCGGTTGTCACGCATGTTGCCCTTGCTGAGCAGCGACAGCAGGTCTACCGCATCGTCGAGGCCCTCCTCGATACGGACCGCGCGGAACAGCTTGTGCTCGATGGGCACTGGCGCGTGGGCGTTGTAGATCCGCCACTCGGCGCCGTCGGTCAGCGCCACCCACTCGACGCCGGCAACCGCGGCATAACTGATGGTCTGGTTGGCCCACCGCGGATCGTCGAGGTTCTCCCCGAGGCCCTTCGCTTCGATGAACAGGCGTGGTGTGCGCAGCAGGAGGAGGGCATAGTCGACCGGGTTATCGGGACCGCGTCGACGATACTCACGGTGCACCTCGTCTGGGTCAAACAGGTCCCAGCCGAGCGCTCCGATGACTGGTTCAATCAGCCCGGCCTTGGTGTTTTGCTCACCAATGCGCTGGTGTTGACGGCGGAACCGCGCCACCCGTTCGACGCACTGCTTCAGCGCGTCTTCCAGCTCCAACATGCTCATCGCCCCTCACGCCGTCGGTTCGTCTCATCGGTCGCGTTCTCGCCGAGTCGATCGAGGTGCACCAGCAATGTCTCGATTTCCACCGCCGCTGGCGACTGCGACCCATACAGCGCGTTGACGTCTCGAAGCAAATCCGTGAGGTGGCGCCGAGCCCCGGTCACGTCACCGACCCCAGCAGCGAGCATGGCGACCTGCTGCCGCAGTGAAAACAGCTCAGGCGACTCAGGCGACAGCGCACGCTGCTCTTCGGCGAGCAGCGAACGCAGCTCGTCCAAGGCTGTGGTCGCCTCGCCCAACTCCGCCTGGCACACCGCAGCCTGCTGCCGGCACTGCCAGATCAGCTCCTGGTCGGGCACCGGGCGGGTCGCCAGGTCCGGAATGAGTCGCTGGAACTCTGGCAGGGCCTGCCGGAACGCGCCGGCGAGGACGTACAGGTTGGCCAGGTGGAGCCGCAGCTCCAGGATCCTCGGCTGCCTGGCGCCGTGCCCCTTCCTGACCGGCCGCAGGGCCGTCTCCAGCAGCTCGGCGGCCTGGGTGAACCGCTCCTCCTCGGCCAGGTCCCAGGCCCGCTCCGCGACCTCACTTAGCTCATCGATGGAGAGAGCCTCGACGACCTCCGGAGCGTTGCGGGGCCGCACGACGTCCACCCTGGTGGGTGCCAGTGGCACACGTGGCGGCAACGGCCCAAACGGGTACCGGTACGGCATCGTGGGGTCCACCGGTTCACCGCCCGCGACGGTCAGCGCCAGGTCGGCGGCCAGCTCACGCTCGACTGCCCCGAGGGGAGCCAGTAGCTCATACACCTCCGTGGCTGATCCCGGACGGTGCTGCGGGTCTTTGGCGAGTAGTTGCGCGACGAGCCGCACCAGCTCTTCGGGCACGCCCCCGCGGTGGTCCGCAACGGAGGGCACCGGGTCATTCATGTGCCGGTGCAGCATGCCGAGCGGATTGTCGGACCGGTAAGGCGGGTTGCCGGTCAGCAGCTCGAACAGCACACAGCCGAGCGCGTACAGATCTGCTCTCGGACCCACCGTGCTGCTCAACGCCTGCTCGGGTGCCATGTATGTAGGCGTGCCGAGGGTGTGCCCGGTGGCGGTCAGTCGCGGAACGTCAGCCGGCCCGAGGAGCGCGGCCACGCCGAAGTCGAGGACCTTGACCGCGCCGGTCGGCGTGAGCATGAGGTTCTGCGGCTTGAGGTCGCGGTGCACCAGCGAGGCGGCGTGGGCCGCCGCCAGCACGGAGCAGATCTGCGCACCGATCGCCGCCGCCCACGGCACGGAGAGCCATCCCCGCTCGGCAATGAGATCAGCGACGAGTAAGCCCGGCACCAGCTGCATGACGATGTAGATGTCGTCGCCCTGAACCCCGACGTCATGAACGCTGGGCACGCCCGGATGGTCGAGGCGGGCGGTGACTCGCGCTTCCCGGATGAAGCGTTCGACCGCGTTCTCCCGCTCGCTCTCTGGGATGGAGAGCTTGCGGAGGAACTTGATGGCGACCGGCCGGTCGAGCTTCTCGTCGAAGCCGGCCCAGACCTCGCCCATACCGCCGTGGCCGACCGGGTACGTCAGTTCGTACCGTTCAGCGACACGCTCCTGCGCCCGCATCAAGCCCCCAACGCATGTCGCGTCTCATTGCAGCAACCATCGATGTAGCTCGGATTCGTCACCGTACAGTTCGCCCTACCTATGGTTCTGAGGCGGAAAGCGGTTATCGGACGGAGACAACCGTCCTCCTTTCGGCGAGGGTGGAAGGTCAGGCGATGCCCTTGCGGCTGCGAATCATCTGGTACGCCTGTCGGCGTGCGAACTGGTTGAGCTGCGAGCGCAGGCTCTCGTCGTCCAGGTAGCGCTGCATCAGCTTGCCGTTGTCGTCGTGGCGGGACAGGATCACGTCCTCGATGCGCTTGTCGCAGACCACACCGAAGTTGCTCTCGTCGTTGACCATCGCAGCGGCTTCGAGGGTGCCGTCCTCGGCCAGGGCAACAATCTGCTGCTCGACCCACACCTTGTCGGCCTCGCCCAGCCCGATGCCGAACCGGTCGTTGAACGCGTCGATCAGCTCCGACAACACGACCTTTTCCAGGTCATGCTGCTTGCCCGCTCCCCCACCGAGGAAGCCGGGGAGCATTTGCTCGCCCTCGGGCGACAGCGACGCGTCGTGTTCGCCGGTCTTGCTGACCCGCAGGTGGGTCAGCTCCACCTCGCCGATGTCGACGGACGGGTCCTGCCGGCGGGGCAACCGGTTGAGCAGCGCCCGCCCGTACAGGTAGAGCCGTTCCAGATCCTCGTCGTGGTAGGGCACGACCTGGCTGAGGAATGCGTACATCCGGG
This sequence comes from Micromonospora sp. NPDC049580, assembly GCF_040675595.1. Classification (NCBI taxonomy): domain Bacteria; kingdom Bacillati; phylum Actinomycetota; class Actinomycetes; order Micromonosporales; family Micromonosporaceae; genus Micromonospora; species Micromonospora sp. NPDC049580. The sequence goes on along the minus strand of NZ_JBFAPG010000016.1, from coordinate 15,690 downwards.
TGTAGTCGCGCAGCGCGGACCGGAAGGTGTCGGCGGCCTCCGGGTCGTCGGCGGCCAGGGCGTTGAAGCGCTGGACGGCCGGCTCGGTGAAGCGGTACAGAGCAGCGTGTGCCCGTTGGAGGGCGGTGTCGGTGGTTGCCTTCTGCTCGGCGGCGAGCAAGGCGTCGGCGTACGCCTGCATCTCCGAGTCGACCAGCACCGGGTAGCCGGTCACCGCGTTCTGCGCGGTGTAGAGCAGGTTGGGGTCGGTGGGGGTGGTGGCGGCGGTCTCGAAGTACGGCTTGAACTGCTCGGCGATGTCGCCGGCCTCGTTGACGAAGTCGAGGACGAAGACGTCACCCTGGGCCTTGAGCGGGTGCGTGCGGTTGAGCCGGGACAGGGTCTGCACGGCGGCGACGTTCTTGAGCAGCTTGTCGACGTACATCGTGGTGAGCAGCGGCTGGTCGAAGCCGGTCTGGTACTTCTCGGCCACGACCAGGATCCGGTACTCGGTGGGCTGCTTGGCCTTCGGCGTGCCGGCGTACTTGTCGTCGACGGCGGTGTAGGCGAACCGCTCGGGCAGCTCGCCATCGCTGAACCCGTTGCTCCGCGCCTCGGTGTGCTCGACGCCGTCGACCTCCAGGTCACCAGAGAAGGCGACCAGGGAGTCGCAGCCGACGTAGCCCTGCATCTCGACGTACTTGTTGATGGCGGTGTGCAGGCGGACGGCCCCCTCGCGGGAGCCGGTGACCACCAGGGCCTTGGCGCGACCGCCGAGGCGCTGCGCCGTGTGCTTGCGGAAGTGCTCGACGACGATCTCCGCCTTCTGGGCCTGCATGGTGGGGTGCAGGCTGGCGAAGCGGGCGAGCTGAGCGCCGGCCTTCTTCGGGTCGACCTCCGGGTCGTTGGGGTTGGCGTTGGCCAGCTTCCAGTACGACTTGTAGGTCACGTAGTTGCGCAGCACGTCGAGGATGAAGCCCTCGTCGATGGCCTGCCGCATCGAGTACGTGTGGAACGGCTGCGGGTTGCCGGTAACCGGGTGCGGCGTGCCGAACAGCTCCAGGGTCTTCGGCTTCGGCGTGGCGGTGAACGCGAAGTACGACAGCGTTTCGTGCCGGCCGCGGGCCAGCGCCGACGCGGTGAGCAGGTCACCCGACTCGTCGACGTCGTCGCTGCCGAGCTTCAGCAACACCTTCTTTAACGCGGCGGCCGAATCACCGGACTGCGACGAGTGCGCCTCGTCGACGATGACCGCGAACCGCTTACCGCGGAGCCCCTGCACCTTGTCGAGAATGTAGGGGAACTTCTGCATGGTGGTGATGACGACCTTCGCCGTCTCGCCCTGGAGGGCGGCGGCGAGTTGGGCGGAGTCCTTGTCGATCCGCTGCACAACGCCCGGTACGTGCTCGAACTGGAAGACCGTGTCCTGCAACTGCCGGTCCAGCACTACCCGGTCGGTGATGATGATGACCTTGTCGAAGACCGGCTCATTGGGGCGCAGTGCCTTGGCCCGGGCGTCCTCGTCGAGGGTCGGCGCGGTGTGCAGGCTGGAGAGCCGGTGCGCCAGCCAGGCGATGGTGTTCGACTTGCCCGACCCGGCCGAGTGCATCACCAGGTAGTTGTGGCCGGAGCCGTTACGGGCTGCATGGTCGGTGAGCTGGGTGACCGCGTGCCACTGGTGGTAGCGCGGGAAAATCAGCGCCTTCGATTCCTTGTCGGTGTGCAGGAACCGCCGGACCAGGTCCATCCAGGTGTCCGGGTGCCAAATCTGCTCCCACAGGTAGGAGCTGCGATAGCCCGACGGTCCCGCCGGCGGGTTGCCGGCGCCACCGGAGACGCCCGGCCCGTCGGACCCGGTGTTGAAGGGCAGGAACCGAGTCTTGTCACCGGCCAGCTTCGTCGTGACGAAGACCAGGTCGGGGTCCACGGCAAAATGCACGAGGGTACGCCGCGCGAAGAGCAGTTCCTTCGGGTCGCGCGTCTCGCGGTACTGCTCCTTGGCGTCCTCGACGGTCTGGCCGGTGAGCGGGTTCTTCAGCTCGGCCGTGGCGAGGGGGATGCCGTTGACGAAGAGAACCAGGTCGAGGGTGTTGTTGTTGCTCGTCGAGTAGGCGAGCTGGCGGGTGACGGTGAGGCGGTTGGCACGGTAGAGCTTGAGCGCGTCGTCGGTGATGGCGTGGGCGGGCTTGAAGTAGGCGAGTCGAATCAAGACGCCCTTGTCCTTGACGCCTCGGCGGAGGACGTCGAGCGGGCCACGTTCGTCGATCTGCTTGGCGAGGTACTGAGCGAAGCCCCGCTGCGCCACGTCGGGGTCGTTCCCGTGGTACTCAAGCAGCTTCGCCCACCCATCCGGCTGCGTCTCACCGACGAACGCAAACAACTCGGCCGTATCCAACCCCACCTGCCGGTCGTAATTGTTCGATAGGCCGCGTAGCCACCTTGAGCCAAGCAATGCATGCTCGATGGCCGCCTCAAAAGAGTGTTCCTGATGCACCAGACTCATGCGTCCACCCCTCGCGCGGTTGCTACGTCGAGCTGACTGGTGACGGCCTTGGTGATCAGCGCAGCCAGCCTCTCAGCAAGCAGAGTGCGCTGGCGACCGCGGAGCTCCCTCTGTCTTTCAAGGGCCGAAAGTTGTGCCGAAGCTTGCTGGGCCAGGGCGCGCTGAACGCTAGTCGGATATTTTGGAACGCGAATGTTGCGAATATCAGGTAGAGAGAGTTGTGTTTTCGTCCCGCCATACTGGCTCGCAAGCAGTTCTTGCTGGACTCGCGATGAACTCATCACATAGGCGAGCCAGCGCGACGAAATTTCGGGCACTGGGCGGATAAGGCAGACGTGCTGGCTAACATAGGCGTCTGAGAGCGAACCTTCTGCAAGCGAAACCCACCCCGTGTTCGCTCCCGTGATGCCGACCAGGACGTCACCAGGCCGGATTCGGGCCCGGCTAGCTTCAGCAGACGCACGGAGCGGAGGTTGCACACGCACGAGATGAGATAGGTTCGGGCGGATTCCATCTCGTCGCAGGTTGGCGCTGCGGAAAAAGATCGCTCCTTCGTCTCGCACGTGGTCCGACCAGGAGCGTGAGCCACTCGTAGCAAGCGCGAGGTAGTAACCCAGACGGACCGTGGGAGCCTCCGCCTCCCATGCCCTATTCATGATTGCTACTCGCGACTCCGAAGCGAGGGCCTCTGCAGACGCAAGAGCAGCCATCAGACGCCTGAACCGCTCGACTTGATCGTCGAGGAAATTGGCTATGCGGCGCTGCTCCTCTAAAGCAGGCAGATCCATCCGGAAGCTGCCAAGGTCACTCGGGTTGATTGCGGGATAACTCACCCCCACAGACCGCGCTACCACATCTTGAACGAACGGCTCAGATCGGCAGAGGTAAAACAGGTAACCAGCGTCGACCCGTGGGCCAGCCTCTAGCACCGCAAAACCGGTCGAGAACACGAGGGAGTCATTAACTGCAGGAACTCGGCCGATTGCGCGGAGGTAGGTGCGCACCGTCGATACGACGGTGGCACCCGAGGGCCCGAGCCGACGAGCACGGGACGGAGCCGCGCTGAAGGTAGTGACAGATTCAGGCACTGTCACATTGCCAAGCCCATCGACCGCCGAAATATCGATATACCTGAAGCTATAGTTCGGGTCAGTCGTCTCAGGCAAGGACGTGCGATTTATCCGAACTACGTCTTTGAGTCTCATCTCGTCACCTCGCCGAGCAGTGCCTGGATTTCGGTTTCCAGCGCCCTAATCTCGGCATCGATCTCGGACAAAGGACGCGGCGGGCTATAGACGTAAAACTGACGGGTGAAGGGAATCTCGTACCCGATCTTGGTCTTTGAATCGTCGATCCAGGCGTCTGAGACGTGGGACAATACCTCGCGCTCGACGTAGTCGTGGATGTTCGCGTTGAGTGGCACGTTCTCGTTGTCTCGTAGGCCGGGGTCAGGCAGCGCCTCGCCCTTGCGGTCGGTCTGCACCTCGCCCTCCGGGTCGCTGACCGAGAACGCCTCCCACACCGCCTTCTCCACCGCCGCCGGCAGCTTCCCCAGCCCGTTCAGCCTCATCGCGAACTCGGCCCGCGTCCCGGACGACGTACCGATCAGCGACTTCGCCGCCGCCAGCAGCGACTCGCGCTCGGCGTACTTGAGTACCGCCCGCGCCTCCGCGAGCAGCGCGACCGTCTCCTCGGTAACCTCGAAGCTCAGTCGCAGCGGGCGCTCGACGGTGATCCGCTGGTAGCCGAAGTCGGTAGTCCTGAAGACCTTCACCTTGGCGTGCTGCGGGTGCTCCGGGTCGTCTGCGATGGACAGCGCGTCAACGTACGCCCGGGTCAGCTCGGCGATGTGCTCGTCGGTGAGCATCTTGCGCTTGTCGCCGAGGCTCTTGCGCATCTTGGACCAGTAGTCGCGGCCGTCGAGCAACACGACCTTACGGCGGCGGGCCGCTTCCTTGCGGTTGGTGAGGATCCAGAAGTACGTAGAGATGCCGGTGTTGTAGAAGAGCTGGTCGGGCAGCGCGACGACGCCCTCCAACAGGTCGTTCTCCAGGATCCAGCGCCGGATCTCCGACTCCCCCGACCCGGCGGCGCCCGTGAAGAGCGGCGACCCGTTGAAGACGATAGCCAGCCGGCTTCCGCCGTCTTCGCGCCGTTTCATCTTCGAAATCATGTGCTGAAGGAAGAGCAGCGAACCATCGTTGATCCGGGGCAGCCCGGCGCCGAACCGGCCAGCGTGGCCGCGGGCGTGCTCGGCCTTGATGAACGCCTCAACCTTCTTCCACTCCACGCCGAAGGGCGGGTTGGCAAGCATGTAGTCGAAGCGCTCTCCCTCGTGGCCGTCCTGGCTGAAGGAGTTGCCGAAGGCGATCTTCGTCGGGTCGCCGCCCTTGAGCATCATGTCGGAGCGGCAGATCGCGTACGTCTCGCCGTTGAGTTCCTGCCCGTACACCTCGACGGTGGCGTGCGGGTTGTGCTCCTGAATGTGGTCCTGGGCCTCGCTGAGCATGCCGCCCGTGCCGCAGGCCGGGTCGTAGACCTTGCGGACGATGCCAGGGGTGACGAGGTCGTCCTCGTCAGGGGCGAGCAACAGGTTGACCATCAGTTTGATGACCTCACGCGGGGTGAAGTGCTCACCGGCGGTCTCGTTGCCAGCCTCCGAGAAGCGGCGGACCAGGTCCTCGAAGATGTAACCCATCTGGTGGTTGGAAACGACCTGTGGGCGTAGGTCGACGTCAACGAACTTGGCGACCACCTGATAGAGCAGCCCGGCCTCGGCGAGCCGGCTGATCTGGGCGTCGAAGCCGTACTTCTCCAGCACGTCAACCGCGCCGGGCGAGAAGCCGCCGATGTAGGCGCGCAGGTTGAGGGCGACGTGGTCCTGGTCGCCGAGCAGCTTGCGGAAGGACAACTCGCTGGTGTTGTAGAACGACAGCCCGGCGGTCTTGCGCAGCACCGGGTCCATGTTCTGGACGCCCAACTCCTTGAGTTGCGCGTGCCGCGTGAGCACCGCATCCTTCGTCGGCTCCAGCACCCAGTCGAGCCGACGCAGCACGGTCAGCGGGAGGATCACCCGGCCGTACTCGGACCGCTTGTAGTCCCCGCGGAGCAGCTCGGCCACATCCCAGATCAAGTTCGCGAGCTCTTGGTGCTTGGTACTCACCAGGTTCCTTTCGATTGCCTTAAGTCAGGAGTATTGCTGCTGGCCGGCGTTGTCGGGGTCCCCCACTCGGCGGAGATGATCAACCGAGTGTCAGCGGGTCGTCGCTGACGGAGGATTCATACTTCGCTAGGCTCGCGAGTATGAGTCGGCGTGTGACGATCTCCGTCCCTGATGACGTGGCCGAGCAGCTGGATGCCCTCCCGGCCCGCCAGGTTTCCGCGTATGTCACTGAGGCGCTGCGCCGCCGTCGGATATCCGACGACATGCGGGCCGCTCTGCGGACGGCCGGGCACGGCGAGTTTCCGTACGACCCGGAGGGCGCGGCGCGACGGCTGGCCGCCCGCCAGGTGACACCGGAGATGCGCGAGGCGGCGATCGCCCGGGTGGCAGAGCTGCTGGAGCGTCCGGTCGACGAGGTCCGCGCCGACTTCGACCGGCCGAGTGCGGCGTGAGCGCACCGGTCTACGTGCTCGACACCGGTGCCCTGATGGCGTACGCCCAGGGCGTCGAGGCCGTCGGTGAGGCGATGGTGGCGGCGGCGGACGCCGATGCGACTGTTGCCGTACCGCTGGTCTGCCTGCTCGAGGCGTACAGCCTGCTCGACCACACCGAGCACGAGTACCTGGCGATGCTGCGTCGCAACCCGGCCGTCCAGGTTCTTACGCCGGCCCTGCACGTCGACCGGGCCGACGACTGTCCGGTGATCGGGGGCATGGCCCGGCAGACCGGCCGCCTCGGTGCCGGCCACGCGGCGTTCCTCGCGATCAGCAGTGCTGCCGGCCTCATCACGTCTCGGGCTGATCAGGTGCGCAAGGTGCTCGGCGACGACTGGCCCATCGTCGAGGTCTGAGATCACTGCGGGTCGTCCGGGCGGATCGAGCCGCGCGCCAGGCCGTCCGCAGTGAGTTGTGCCAGCTCAGCACCCAGCAACGCGGCCTGCCGGATCGCCGACTCGAACGCGTCGAGACGTCGGAACGCATTTCCGTGCACCCGCTGCTCGTCGACCGACAGCCGCCGCATCTGCGCCCGTCGAATGTCGAACCGCATGGTGCTCGACAGACTCGACGTCTGCTTCTCGTTCGCCGACGTGCGCAGCTGGCCAGCCAGAAACCACGGATCCAGCGCGGTCGGGTTGGGTCGCAACAGGTAGAGGTTGCGCCCCAACAACGCCCCCTCTTCAGTGATCACCCGAGGGATGAGCTGCCGCGCGATCACCGGCACCACCACGTCCCCCACAGCGAGGCGGATCTCCTGCCCGAAGCGGTCGTCGATCCGCCCGGACGCCGCCACCCCGGCGAGCACGTCCTGAACGGTGATCACCGGCGGCCCGCCGGGTGCCGGCGTGGAGGTGCCGGCGCGGACCGGCCCAATCAGTTGCAGAGCCCCGGTCTTCGCCAACTCCCCCACGGTGAGGAAGAGGCCGTCCGGCCCGTCGGGCGCCGGCGTGACCTGCGGTAGCAACGCCGGCAGCTCACCGACGATGGCGGCCAATCGTTCTCTGGTGCGTACCAGATGCTCTCCGGAAGCCTCGCCCACGACGGCCGGTTGCCGGCGCGCGGGAGTGAGGTCGACCTCCTCGTCGAGCAGCTCGATGACCGGGACCGCACGGGCGAACCCGGCCTCCTCGACATCGGAGTCCGGGGCGGCGGCGAAGGCCCGCCACGCGGCCAGCACGCGCGGGGCAATATCGGCCAAGTCGCAACTGGCCGCGTCGATCAGCAGCGCCCGCGCCGGTGGCGGCGCGTCCGTCGCAGCGCGTCGCAGCACCCACAAATGCAGCGGTACGCCGTGCGGTGCCGCCACCCCCGGCGGAAGCGCGATGACGGCGCGCAGGTGGCCTCGGCGCAGCAGCTCGCCGCGGATGCGTTTGCCGGCGCGGCGGCTGGCGACGGTAGGTGGCATCAGCAGGACCGCGTGCCCGCCGACCCGCAGGTGGGCCAGGGCGTGCTGTGCCCAGGCCAGTTCGGGTTCGGTACGGGGTGTGGTGCCGACGATCCAGCGGGGGTCGTGGCCGAGTTCCTCGTCGCCCCAATTGGTGGCGCCGAACGGTGGGTGGCAGACGACGGCGTCGACGGCGCGGCCGGCGAAGGCGTCGGCGCGCAGGGTGTCGCCGGCGCAGACTTCCCCGGGTACGTCGTGCAGCGCCAACCACAGGCCGGCGAGTTTTGCCAGATCCTCGTCGAGTTCCTGCCCGTACACGGAGGTGCTGCCGGCGCGGACGGCAGCTCGCAGGATGGCACCGGAGCCGGCGGCCGGGTCCAGGACTGAGCCGCCGCCGACGCTGGCGAGCCCGATCATCAGGTCGGCGAGGTCGTCGGGGGTGGCGAAGGGGCGGCCGGGCCCGGGTGCGGAGAACCGCTGCCACAGCTCGTCGAACGCGCCCTGCGGGCCCAGCTCGTCGGCGAGGGCGTCGACGTCGGGCAGTAGCGGTGCTAGCTGCGCGTCGGGGTTGCCGCTGCGGGAGCCGCGCTGACGGGCCAGCAGGAAAGCGCCGACGGCGGCGAGGCCGGCGGCCGGGGAGTCGCTGGCCGCGGCGAGGTGTCGCCAGAGCCGGTCGGCGGTGGCGAGCTCGGGGAGCTTGCCCTGAGTGCGTAACCACTGCTCGACCTGGATCAGGTCGAACTCCGGGCTCGCCGTCGTCCCGCCCACCGGGGCGGGGAAGTCGGGGTGCCGTTTACGCCAGTTGCTGACCGCAGCGCGACCGACGCCGGCGAGCCGGGCGATCTCCGCTGCCGTGATGGTCGGGTTCTCCTGCACGCCGAAAGTCTCGCACATCTGTCAAGCACGAGATTGTCTGTTGACAGTGTTGTCGGACGATGCTCTCATTGACCCCGCAACGCTCACTTCAGGAGGACAACGATGCGCAAGACCACCACTCTCGCTCTGCTCGCCACCGGCCTCATCGCCCTGGGCTGCGGCGCCGGTGCCGCCGACAAGGCGAGCGACTCCAGCAGCGACACCCAGGCGAGCAGCTCCAGCGGCGACGAAGGCGGTGCCAAGGCCGAGGAGAAGCCGGCGAAGACCGCGAAGATCGGTCAGCCGGCCCGCGACGGGAAGTTCGAGTTCACGGTCAAGTCGTCCAAGTGCGGCGTGGCCAAGATCGGCAGCGACGTGCTCGGCGCGAAGGCGCAGGGCCAGTTCTGCCTGGTCACGGTCAACGTGAAGAACATCGGCAAGGAAGCCCAGATGTTCGACGGCAGCAGCCAGAAGGCGTACGCGGCCGACGGCACCGAGTACTCCGCGGACACCGGCGCGGCGATCTACGCGAACAAGAACGCCGAGACGTTCCTCAACGACATCAACCCCGGCAACCAGGTGACCGGCGTCGTGGTCTTCGACATCCCGAAGAACGTCAAGCTCGCCAAGCTCGAGCTGCACGACTCGATGTTCTCCGGCGGCGTCGACGTCACCTTGGGCTGACCTCTCCCCCACCGACCGGGGCGGGCAGCCCACGCCCGCCCCGGCTGTTCACAGCCAACCTGTTCACAGGAGGAACCCGGTGATGACCGACCTGACCGCTCCAGATCCGAACGAGAGCCCCGAGGATCCCCAGCCGACCGCTGGCGCCTCGGCCAGCAGCCCTGAGGGTGACGCCTCCAGTGCGAGCACGATGCTGACCGGCAGACGTCGCTACCTGGTCGTTGCGGCGGCCGTGACGATTCTGCTGGCCGCGGGCACGAGCATCCTCTTCCTGACGCAGCGCGATTCGCCGTTGGAGGAGGCCCGACAAGCCTGCGGTGCCGGCAGGGACGACTGGGCGATGCTGGGCGACGACGGCAACTCCCTCACCCTGCGCAGCGTCGGCAAGGAGCGAACCGGCCTGAAGCTGGAGCAGTTGCAGTGCTACTGGACCGAGCTGGAAGTGCCCGACGCCGTCATTGCGGAGATCGAAGGCACGCGTGCGCTGGACGGACGCCAGTCCGGCGAGTGGGAGGACATGAGCGCCTCGTGGACCTACCACCCGGATGACGGCCTCCAAATGATCATCACCCTCTCGGACTGACTCGTTGCTCTTCGTCGCGGTTCGCACTCGGCCGCACCGCTGTCCCTCCCACGCCCTGGAGACGACCATGGCCCTCCCCCACCCGCACGCCACCCTCCACTGCTCGGCTGGGAGCTTCTACCTGCGTCGAGTCGTCCGCACCAGCGGCGCCCTGCTCACCACCGCCCTACTGACGATGACGCTCGCCTGCTGCGGTGATGAGCAGAGCCCCACCGCCACGCCGACGACGACCTCCCCGAGCATCTCCGCGTCTGCCAGCGCGTCGCCGACGGCGACCCCGTCGCCGGACCGGGACGGCGACGGCATCCCCGACTCCAGCGACACCTATCCCGACGACCCGAAGAACACCCCGCAGCAGCCCTCGGTCAGTCTCGAGTGCGACACGGGCAACGACTGGGATGCGCTGCTCACGGTGCGGCCCGGCAAGGACGGCCGGCCGGACTTCAGTGAGGTGTGGGCGGCGAAGCCGACGGCCTGCGACGCCCAGGCGGAGATCTATCCCGTGACCGATACCGAGAAGGCCGCGCTGAAAACGTCCAAGTACGAGGACGGCAACATTACGACCCTGTACGAGATGTGCGCCGCCGTCGACCCTGAGGACACGTACCTGGAGGCGGACTACGCCGCCAGCAGCGAGCAGATCCCGGAGATCAACGCGGCCCTCCTACTCTGTCCCACCTACCCGTACGCGAAGAAGTGGCGCGAGACGGTGAAGCGCGGGCAGGCCGACGTGGACCTCGCAGCCCAGGGTCGGATCTTTGGCGAGGGCACGTTCCGCGTCGGTAAGGAGATCAAGCCCGGCACGTACGTGACCACCGACGTCGACGGCTGCTACTGGGAGAGGCAGAACGCCTCCGGCGACACGATCGACAACTACTTCACCAACAGCGCCCGCCGGGTCCAAGTGACCATCCGCGCCTCCGACTACGCCTTCAGCTCGGAGAACTGCGGCGAGTGGCGCCCCGCGCGCTGACCGAAGCACCAACTTCCACCGCTCACCCCGGGCGGGCCGACGACCCGTCGGCCCGCGGACACCACACGCCTGGAGACGACCATGACCCAGCCTCCGCAGCCCACCACACCCCTGATCGAGCTGATCTTCGACCGACTTGCCGCCGCTGACGACGTGCCGACCGAGACCGCCGAGCTGGTCCTCGCCGCCCTCACCAGCGAGGACGACCTGACCGCCGCCCTCGCCGGCACCCCGACCCGGCTCGACACCCGCCTCCCTACCGACGACGGTCCGGCGGAGCGGATCTGGCTGAAGTCGGTGACCGTCGCCGGCTTCCGCGGCGTCGGCCCGGAACGGACCCTCCAAATCGACCCCGGTCCGGGCCTCACCCTGGTCGTGGGACGCAACGGCTCCGGCAAGTCCAGCTTCGCCGAGGCCGTCGAACTCGCCCTGACCGGTGACAGCGCCCGGTGGGCCGACAAGACAAGCGTCTGGCGTACGGGGTGGCGCAACCTGCACAGCCCGGACCCGTGCTGGGTCGACGTCGAGCTGCGCGTCGACGGGGTGGCCACCCCCACGCGGGTGAACCGTGCGTGGCCGGTCGGGGCCGAGCTGGCCGACGCCGAGGTGACCGTCACCAGCGCCCAGGGTCGACACACCGGCCTGTCCGAGCTGGGTCTGGCCCGCCCGCTGGAGCTGTACCGGCCGTTCCTCACCGCCGCCGAGCTGGGCAAGCTCGCCGCTGGCACGCAGAGCCAGCTATTCGACGCGCTCTTCGCGATCCTGGGCCTGGACGCGCTCACCGACGCCGACCAGCGTCTGCTGCGCGCCGCGCGGCCGCGCGACGCCACCATCAAGGAGGTACGCGCACAGCGCACCGCCCTGGCCGACGCGCTTGCGGGGATCGCCGACGACCGGGCTCGGCGGACCGCCGCCCTGCTGCGTGGCCGGGGTGCGGTCGACCTCGGCGCGGTGACGGCGATCCTCGACGAGCCGGACGAGGCGACCGCCGACCGGGAGGTGCTGCTCTGCCGGGAGCTCGCCGCCCTCGCCCCGCCGCCGGTCGACGAGGTGACCCGGCTGGCCGGCCAGCTGCGGGAGGCGGCGGCGGAGGCGCTGCGCTACGACGGTGGCCGGTCCCGGGCCGCGCTACGCACCGCCGAGCTGCTCCGCCTCGCCCTCGAACACCACGACGACGAGGGCGACGGGTCGTGCCCGGTGTGCGCCACCGGCACCCTGGACGGCGGGTGGCGTACCGCCGCCGCGCAGTCGCTCACCGAGCTTCGGCAGCGCAGCGTCGCCGCCCAGACGGCGACGACCCGGCTGACGGCTCTGCTGCGGCAGGCGCACCACCTGATCGACGACCTCGTGGTGCCCGAGGGCCCCGGGTCGGAGCCGACGGTCGGGGCGCTGCGTGACGCCGTGGCCGCGCTGCGGCGCGTACCCGGGGAGCCGGCCGAACTGGCCGACCACCTGGCGGCGCGGTACCCGGCGGTGGTGACCGCGGCGGACGCGGCCCGCGCGTACGCCGAAGGGTTCCTGCGGCAGCGCGACACCGGTTGGCGGGCCGCGGCGGCCGACGTGCGCGAGTGGGTGGCCGCCGCCGACGGGCTGCCGGCGCGGGAGGCGACCCTGACCCGGTTGAAGGCCGCGCGCGCGTGGCTGAAGGACGCCGGTACGCAGATCCGCAACGAGCGGGTCGCGCCGTTCGCGGAGCACTCCCAGCAGATCTGGGCGCAGCTGCGGCAGGAGAGCAACGTCGAGTTGGGTGCGATGACGCTGGAAGGCGCGAACACCCGGCGGCGCGTGGTCTTCCCGGTCAGCGTGGACGGCGCCGACAACGGCACGGCCCTCGGGGTGATGAGCCAGGGTGAGATGCAGGCGCTCGGGTTGGCGACCTTCCTGCCGCGTAGCTGCGCCCCGGAGAGCCCGTTCCGGTTCATCGTGGTCGACGACCCGGTGCAGAGCATGGACCCGTCGAAGGTGGACGGGCTCGCCCGGGTGCTCGCCGAGCTGGCCGAGCAGCGGCAGGTGGTGGTCTTCACCCACGACACGCGCTTGCCGGACGCGGTGCGCCGGCTCGATATCGGCAAGGCGCGAATCATCGAGGTGACCCGGGCGGAGAAGTCGGTGGTGACGCTGCGGCCCGGCTCCGACCCGGTGACCCGCTACCTGGACGACGCGTACGCGTTGTCGCGGAACGAGGAGATCCCCGCCGAGGTGCGCGGGCCAGTGGTCGCTGAGCTGTGCCGCTCGGCGGTGGAGGCTGTCTGCCACCGGACGGTCTGGCGGACCCGGGTGGTGCGGGGTGTTCCGCACGCCGACATCGAGGCGGCCATCGTGGACGCGTCGCGTCGGCTGGCCACCATCGTCGCGATGGCGGCGTTCGACGATGCCGAGAAGGGCGGCGAGGTGCTCGGCTGGCTCGGCCGCCGGCACGGAAGACGTGCGGTGAACGCGTACCAGGCGTGCCGGGAGGGCGTGCACGGTGCGTACCTGGCGGACCTGCCCGGCCTGGTCGCGGACGCCCGCCTCCTCGCGGCGGCGCTGTCGTGACCGCGCCGACGCCGCAGCGCTGCCTGGCGGCAGCCGACCAGTTGTTGCGCGGGTCCGGTCTGCTCGGTGCCGCGGCGGTGAGCGCCGGTTGGTGGCCGCGGGCCTGCGCCTGCCTGATCCGGCTCGCCCTGGAAGGCGGCATCGACGGCTACTGGCAGCGGGTCAAGCCGGCCGTGGCGGTATGCCCGCAGGGCCGCGCCAAGCAGTTGATGCTGCGCGGCCGACTCGGGCCGGGCACTGAAACCGCCCGCCGGGTGGCGTTCGCCTGGGCGACGCTCTCCACCGCCGCGCACCATCACTGCTATGAGCTGGCCCCGACGGCGGCGGAGCTGCGACGCCTGCACACCGAGGTGAGCACCCTGCTCACGCACCTCCAGCCGACCACCAGCACCACGAACCAATAGTTGCCCGTCGCCGTGGCGCTGCGGCCCCGAAGGCCACACTCGGTCTGTTCAGCCACTCGCCTCTGGACTGCTATGCGTGATGAGGTGGCGCTCCAGCTGAGCCGGTGTGCCCGCGTTGGCACCTGGTGTGATGTTCCCGTGTTGGTGCAGTTCGTCTTTTGTACGGGTCAGCCATTTCAGGGCATCGAGATCTTTCACGGTCCAATAAGCTCTGCCTTCCCATTGCGATTCGAGGAGGAATTGAATGTCCACTGTACGGGGGACTGCCGTCATCGCGGCGACCTTAGTAGCAATGACTGCCTTGTCGGGCAGTCCAGCTGCGGCCGATCCGCCTCAGTTGACAAACGAGCAGATCGCAGCCCTGCCACCCAACGAGCAGGGCCTTCTGCTGCAGCCGTTGCGGCAGATCGCCGATGCGGCCACTGCGGTCGGGGCTTCGTCTCACAGTGCGGTCTTCTCCGGTCTCGAGCTGGACGGGACGACCGGAACGGTCAAAATTTATCTGACGGATCTCGGCGCGGCGAAGGGATTCCTTACCGCGGTGAAGAAGACCGATCCGGCCATCGAAGCCGACCGGATCGAGTTGGAGCAGGGTCGTCACACCCTCGTCGAATTGAAGGCGGCGAGTGAGCGACTCATCGACGAGCAGCAGCGTACGGACCTGTCGATCGAGAGCGTGGCGGTCCCCGCCGACGGCAGTGGTCTGAGAGTGCGCGCCCGGGATGTCGTACGCGCCGCGAACGCGTTAACGCCGTCCGCCGTCGCCCGGCGGCCCGCCGCCGACCTCGTCGGCGTTCCTACCGTCGTCGAGCCGGCTCCCGCGATGGCCGACGCTTCGCGGCGGCGCGACACCCCGCAATGGATCTCCGGCGCGGCTCTGAGCGCGTCGGGAACGGCGCAGAGCGATGGATACGACTGCACGTCCGGCCTGCCCGCCCGGCGGAAGTCCGACGGACGATCATTTCTCATCACGGCCGGGCACTGCTTCGCCAACAGCGTGACGATCTACACGGGGTGGGAGAGCGGTGGACGTAACAAGATAGGCGTTACGACCACCCGTTCCGACTACTACGACGCAGTGGCGATCGACACCTCGTCCACCGGAACGACGGCGAGCCGGACGTGGGACGGAAAGTCGGGCAACTACACGGTCAACGACGTGACCAGTTCTGCTCTCTCCTACGCCGGAGACTGGGTCTGCCAAACCGGCTACACCTCCGGTGTCGTCTGCGGCATCCAGGTGACCACCAGTTGGCTTACCTGGGTGGGATCCAATGGCATCACCCACGGCGGCGTCGAGGGCCTGCAACGCGACGGCACCACGGCGGCCCGACCCGGTGACAGCGGCGGACTTGTATTCAACGTGAGTGCCAACGTCCGGCAGGCTCGCGGGGTTGTGAGCCAGGGTGGCGGCACGAAGATGAGGTGGACGGAGGCGCCGGCCATCTTCAACATACTCGGAATGTCACTCGCGCCCTGACCGAGGGCATCGACGCTCTCCCCGCAGGGCCCTGCAGTCGGGCTGGGCGGGGAGAGCATCGTGTTCAGCCCGGCAGTGCCGCTCTCAGCACCAGCGCGGCGGCCGAGGGCGGGAGCGGAACATCGAGAATCAGCTCCTTCCCGCGGTCTTCGACCGGGCCGAGCACCACCGCGACCTCGTAGCGGTCCGGCGTGGCCCAGATCTCAGACCAGGTCACTGACGGGCACAACGTTTCTCGCGGACCGAGCTGCTGTTCGTGAGGCGTGCCGGGAGCGAGATCGAACCCGTCTCGGATCGCGTCGACGCCCTGGCCACGGGTGTCCCCCGGCAGGTTCACCATCGGCCCTCCGCCGACAATCACGCCGTCCTTCAGGTAGAGCACCTGAAGGAGCGATGGCGGACTGGAGGCCACATGGACTGCCCGTGCGGCGGCGAATGTCACCGTTATCGCGGGGCCGGAGTCGCCATTCACCTTGGTTAGCGAGGACACTTCGGCCCTGAGGATGCCTCCCGGAGTTGAACCCGGGTGGTCGTAGCGGTCGCCGCAGACGTACACCGCAGGCTCTTCCCCGGTGGCGGTAGGCCTGGTGGAAGTCACCGGCCCCGGCGTGGCGCCCGTGCCGGTGGTTGGATCGCCGCCGCCGACGATC